>NZ_CP071848.1:2400000-2700000 GCF_023716565.1 Vibrio sp. SCSIO 43136
CCACAGGCAAACAGCTAGGAAAAATATTAGGGCAAGCTAACCGTATCCGCTGGTTCAATCTATCCATGGCGGCACTCTTGGTGATCTCAGTATTGATGACCTTGTAGAAATAAAAAACCGAAGCACGTGGCTTCGGTTTTCTGTCGAGAAAATAGGGGGAACTACTTTCTTTTCAATGTTCGCTATTAAGGCGTGTAGTAGGTTGCAGAGCCAGGGCCAACAGGCAGGCCGAATACGAATACCCACACGTAGAACATTAAGCTCCAGCCCACTAGGAACACGATTGAGTATGGTAGCATGGTCGCAATTAGCGTACCGATACCTAGATTCTTCATGTAACGAGTTGCCACTGCTAGGATCAAACCAAAGTAGCTCATCATTGGAGTGATGATGTTAGTGGTTGAGTCACCGATACGGTAAGCCGCCTGAATCGTTTCTGGAGCGTAGCCCACTAGCATCAGCATAGGTACAAAGATAGGTGCCGTAACTGCCCACTGTGCAGACGCAGAACCGATCATTAGGTTGATAAAACCACACATCAAGATGAAGGCGAAGAACAGCATTGGGCCAGTTAGACCAATCGACTGAAGGAAGTCTGCGCCAGCAACTGCAAATACTTGACCGAAGTTCGTCCACTTAAAGAAAGCGACAAACTGAGCTGCGAAAAACACCAGTACAATGTACATGCCCATTGAAGACATTGATTTCGCCATCGCATCAATTACATCTCGGTCGTTCTTCATCGTGCCAACCACTTTGCCGTACACAAAGCCAGGGATAGCAAAGCAGACAAAGATGAACGCCACAATACTCTTCAAGAACGGAGAGCCTGCAACACCACCAGTGGCTGGGTTACGCAATATGCCATCTTCAGGAACAATCGTCCAAGCCAGAAGTGCACCAACAACTAAGATAGATAGACCAGCAAGTTTTAGACCTTTCTTCTCAACCGCAGTTAGTGAGCCCATCTTATCGTTTGATAGATCTTCTGAAGCTTCTTCATCGCTGTATTTGCCAAGCTTCGGTTCAACAATTTTCTCAGTAACGTATGCACCCATAATTGAGATGAAGAACGTTGAGATAAACATGAAGTACCAGTTTGCTTCAGGACCAACACTGTAATTAGGGTCAATCATCTGAGCGGCGGTCTGGGTAATGCCTGAAAGTAGTGGGTCAACAGTACCAATCAATAGGTTGGCAGAATAACCGCCAGAAACACCTGCGAATGCTGCGGCAAGACCGGCCAATGGGTGGCGACCTAGAGAGTGGAATAGCATCGCTGCCAGTGGAATAAGAACCACATAGCCAAGCTCTGATGCAGTGTTCGAAATGATACCAGCGAAGACAACCGTAAAAGTCACCATGCGCTTGGATGCACCCATAACCATGCCGCGCATTGCTGCTGACAACATGCCTGAGTGTTCAGCAATCGCAACACCAAGCATTGCGACAAGCACAGTACCTAGCGGCGCAAAGCCAACAAAGTTTTTCACAAGGTTGGTTACGATCAGCTGCAAGCCTTCTGCATTAAGCAAGCTAACAACGTGGATCATACCATCAGCTGCACGACCAGCAGCGCCTTCTGGACGAGGGTCCACAACAGACACTTCAAAGTAGCCTGCGATGCCAGATAACACCAAGATTGCCATACAGAAGATAGCAAATAGAGTGATCGGGTGTGGAAGAAGGTTACCTAGGTATTCAACACTGTCGAGAAAGCGGGTGAATAAAGGTTTGCGTGGTGCAGGTTGCGAATTTGAAGCAGATGAACTCATCTGTTCCCTCCTTGAAAGATTCCTATCCATATGGGTCAATTTGCGACCCATATCTCCTTTGATATTCCTATCAAAAACGAGCGGAGGTTACGTTATCTTCCAGAAGAAGAAAAGAGCTAAATGTTACTAAGTGTAAATATAGGTGGAATTATAAACTGCAAAAACAATAAATAACCAACACTTACACCAACAACATAATAACAAATAGCTTATTATTCATTCTGTGAATGTTTATTTTTTCTTCACTTTACCTTGAACTGCTTTAAATCTTGGGTTGGATTTACAGATCACGTAGATGCGCCCACGACGCTTTACTACCTGGCAATCGGGATGACGTTGTTTGGCACTTTTTAATGAGCTTAATACCTTCATTACTTGGCCCCCTTTGAGCCCAAGTTTGCATAACGACTATTGAACTTCGCCACACGGCCTTCTTGGTGAATCACACGCTGCTTGCCTGTGTAGTAAGGGTGCGATTTACTCGAAACTTCCACCGTAAAGTACGGGTAGGTCTTGCCGTCTTTCCATTCGATAGTACGGTCAGTTTTAAGTGTCGAACCAATCAGAAAATACTCATCAATACTGGTGTCATGGAAAACGACCGTACGGTATTCAGGGTGAATTCCTTGTTGCATAATCATCCTCTTTGTTATGTTATAACATATGAAATTGATAAGCATTCTCAACAAATCGAAATAAATTGCAAGTGCTTTTGTGATATTTTCTACCTGTCATAGATCTTGAGAGCACTCTAATGCAACACAACATCAGTCCAATAGGGGTGATTCACTCGCCTTATAAAGAGAAATTTGCCGTTCCTCGTCAACCACGTTTAGCCCCTGCGGCGACGGCAAAAATTCAATTAATGGGTGAAGCCAATTCCCCAGAATCCGTGCGAGGATTAGAGCAATTTAGTCATCTTTGGCTACTGTTCCTGTTTGACCAAAACCTTGATGCTGGCTGGAAGCCAACCGTCAGGCCACCACGCCTTGGCGGCAATGAACGCATTGGTGTCTTCGCCTCTCGGGCGACTTTCCGCCCCAATGGTATTGGAATGTCTGCGGTGGAGCTCATCTCTTGTTACAGCGAGGGAAACCAAACTTGGATAGAGCTAGGTGCTACCGATCTGGTTGACGGCACGCCTATCGTTGATATCAAACCCTATATACCCTACTCCGACTCAATCTCTGATGCTTATGGAGGCTACGCTGAGCTTGAGCCTGAATTGAAACCAGTAGAATTTAGTACCGTGGCGTTACAAATACTCAGCCAACACCCAGATCGTCACCATGTACAGCAAGTGATCAGCCAGGTATTAGCGCAAGATCCTCGTCCTGCGTACAAAAAAAACAAACCTGATGATAAAGAATATGCGGTAAATCTGTTCGATCTAAACGTAAAGTTCAGCGTAACAGGCAACTTAATAACCGTTACCGCCATTGAACGCTTTTGACAAAGCGAATTGGCTGATATCATAAACGGCTAACATTTTTCCCTCGAAGGGAATTCCATACTCCTGCCCTCTCGGCACGAGTCACTAACATTACTAAACGGATAAATTGAATGCGTACCAGTAACTATCTTCTTTCTACTCTTAAGGAGACTCCAAACGACGCAGAAGTAGTGAGCCACCAGCTCATGCTACGTGCAGGTATGGTCCGTAAGCTGGCTTCAGGTCTATACACCTGGCTACCTACCGGTCTACGTGTGCTGCGTAAAGTCGAAAACATCGTTCGTCAAGAAATCGATAATGCAGGCGCTGTCGAAACTTTGATGCCCGTTGTTCAGCCGTTTGAACTTTGGGAAGAGACTGGCCGATCTGAAAAGATGGGTGATGAGCTACTTCGCTTTACTGACCGTCATGACCGTCCGTTTGTACTAAGCCCAACCGCTGAAGAAGTGATCACTAGCCTAGTGCGCAACGAAGTGGCATCTTACAAGCAGCTACCGCTCAACCTGTACCAGATCCAAACCAAATTCCGTGATGAGCGTCGTCCACGTTTCGGTGTAATGCGTGCACGTGAATTCTCAATGATGGATGCGTACAGCTTCGACATTGACAAAGATGGTCTGAAGAAGTCTTACGATGCAATGCACACAGCTTACTGTAAAGCATTTGACCGTATGGGTCTGGACTACCGTCCGGTACTTGCAGACACTGGCGCTATCGGTGGTAGTGGCTCTCACGAGTTCCACGTGCTGGCAGAAAGCGGCGAAGACCTAATCGCATTCTCTTCTGAGTCTGATTACGCAGCAAACATCGAAAAAGCGGAAGCACTTGCGCCAGCAGGTGAGCTTGCAGCACCAACTCAAGAGATGACGCTAGTAGATACTCCAAATGCAAAAACTATCGCTGAGCTAGTTGAGCAGTTTGAGATGCCAATTGAGAAGACGGTTAAGACCCTATTTGTGAAGGCTTCAGATGAAGTGGACGCAGACCTAATCGCACTTATCATCCGTGGTGACCACGAGCTAAACGAAGTTAAAGCGGAAAACCTAAAAGAAGTAGCCTCTCCTCTTGAGATGGCGACGGAAGAAGAGATCCGTAGCCTAATCGGTGCAGGTCCTGGCTCACTAGGTCCAGTTAACCTTGAACTACCATTTATCGTTGACCGCACAGTCGCTAAGATGAGCGACTTCGGCGCTGGCGCAAACATTGATGACAAGCACTTCTTTGGCATCAACTGGGGTCGTGACGTTGAGCTAGGTCAGGTAGAAGATCTACGTAACGTCGTAGAAGGCGACCTAAGCCCATGTGGTCAAGGCACTCTATCACTTAAGCGTGGTATCGAAGTGGGTCACATCTTCCAGCTAGGCACTAACTACTCTGAGAAGATGAACTGTAACGTGCTTGGCCCTGACGGCAAGAGCGTGATCCTAGAGATGGGTTGTTACGGTATCGGTGTTTCTCGTGTGGTTGCTTCGGCAATCGAACAGAACCACGATAAGTTCGGCATCATCTGGCCTGAAGCACTGGCACCATTCCAAGTCGCTATCGTACCAATGAACATGCACAAGTCTGAGCGTGTGAAAGAGGCGGCTGAGAAGCTATACGCTGAGCTAACCGCTATGGGTATCGAAGTACTATTTGATGACCGTAAAGAGCGTCCGGGTGTAATGTTCAAAGATATGGAACTTGTAGGTATCCCTCACACTATCGTTATCGGCGATCGCAGCATGGACGAAGGCAACTTCGAATACAAGAACCGTCGTACTGGTGATAAAGAAGCCGTTGCGATGGAGACCATCGTTGAGCACCTTAAGTCGAAAATGGCTTAATAGCTAACGCCAATGATTATCAGAGCAACCCAAGTGGTTGCTCTTTTTTTGCCTAAATATCCGCCACTCTTACTTTCTACTTGCCCTAGCTCAAGCTTTCACTTTGAGTTTGTTTGCACCAAAGGTTATATTGCGACAAGTTATCATTTAAATGGAAGAAAACTGATGAGAATCTATGACTGCTGCGACATGATCCGAGAGTTATATGCACAGATTGGTAGTGGTGACCAAGCCTATGTGCCTCAAGCGATCTCCTGCGCCCTTAAGGCGTTAAACGAGATTGCTTCTGATGAGAGCCTAACCAAAGAAGTTCGTGAAAAAGCAGCATTTGCAGCGGCTAATCTATTGATCTCCGATTTTGAGGATTGATCGATGAATCTTGCTAATTTTGAAAACATGGATGCAGTGATGTTGATGAGCATCGTCAACATGAAACTGCGCGATGATTTCGGTGGAGATTTAGACAAGCTGACTAACTTCTTTGATATCTCAAAGAGCGCACTTGAAGCCAAATTATCTGCGGCTGGCTTTGAGTTTTTGCCTGATGTCGGTCAATTTCGCTAAATAAAATCGCTGAAATATCACATATTTCACCACCAGCGGCAAATTTCCCGTCTAGACTTATTTAGGGTGTGTTGACCTTTCGAGGCCAAATTTTGTTCAATCTAGATGGGCTCTGAGCAAGGAATGAGGAACGTAGCATAGTTATTCTATGTAAGAGACGAATGACGCAGCGCAGGAGCCATCTAGATGAACCCTACGGGCAGTGTTTGTCAGCCCTTTCTCCTGCGTTATCGCATATTTGTATAGAGTGACTATACGGCATATGCGCTGCCTTGGATAAAGAGCTGACAAACGCTGCAAAATTGACCTCGAAAGGCCAACACACCCTAATAACTCAAAAGTTTCGTTGCCGGTTTATTTAGACGAGTATGACAAAAATAAAAAGTCGCACAAAAACACTACCGACGATCAAATCTACTGTGCGCCGAGCGTTTCTTCGTTCGGCGCTCATTCCCCTTATTTGTATTGAACTTTCTTTTCTGGTCGTTTATTGGGTTACTATTTCTATCAGCAACCAAGAGTCAGTCTCGGTTGCAAAACAAACCGCCTATCAAGACTTACAGCTTCACACCGAAAAAATAGCCAAACGGGTCACGGCGCAGCTCCAAAGCGTGAGCATGCTTACTCGCACTTTCGCCGGCCAGGCAGAATACATCTTTAACGATACAACCACCCCTTTGCCACCACTCGATGAAAACCTCACCACTACCGAAGATGGCATGTTATACACCACTTATGACGTGGGTGGTTCGGCGGTTTATTACTCTGGTTTAGTACCAGTAGGTGAGAAAGAGATCAATAAGGTTCGCCTCACCTCGCGCCTTGATCCTTTAATGCGTTCAATCTATTTGGCCAACCCACTAATATCGCAAATCTACGTTAATACTCATGACTCATATAACCGTATTTATCCCTTCATCAATGTATTAAAGATCTATGAGCCACAACTAGATATTCCAAGCTACAGCTTCTACTACCTAGCGGACGAAAAACACAATCCGCTAAAAGATGTCGTTTGGACCCAAGCTTACTTAGATCCCGCAGGTTCGGGCTGGATGATATCGTCAATTGCTCCTGTTTATTCAAAACAGCAACCAGACAAGTTAGAAGCGGTTGTAGGCCTTGATATCACCTTGAGTACTATCATTCGTCAGGTACTCACCAGTAATGTGGGTAAGCGAGGCAACGCCATGCTCGTGAACGAACAAGGTGAGATCATCGCTATGCCACAAGCGCTCGAAGCACTACTTGGTATACAGGAACTCACCAGCCACAGCTATGATGAAACCGTCAAGCAAGACAGTTTCAAGCCAGAAGAGTTTAAACTCTCTCAGCGCAGTGAAACTAAACTCTTAGTGGCAGGCATGGCCGAGCGAAGCACAGGAGCGTTAGAGGTTGACTTGCAACAGCAACATCTGGTCAGTTGGTCAAATATTGAAGAGACCGGTTGGAAATTATTATTCTGGGTGCCTATCAATCAAATCGAACAGCAATACTCATCCATCAAAAGCCATATGATAAACATCGGGGTCTTGATGGTATTAGGGCTACTCACTTTCTATGCAGTGTTCTATTGGTTCATTTCCTATCAAGCTAAACGAGTAGAAGTTAAAAGTAAGCAGCAGCTCTCGATCATCAGTAATCTGATAGAAAGTATCGGGCGAGGAAATTACGATCAGAAACTGCCAAAGGTCAAAGTCTACGAACTCAAAGTATTGGCACGCTTAATCATTCGCATGGGCAACCGGTTGGGTGAAGCCTATAATGCCGTTGCGCAGGCGGAATATCATGCTGGGCATGACAAACTGACCACCTTACCAAACCGCTATTTGATGGAGGAACACTTGGCTCACTCCATAGAAATGGCCAAGCGTGACAACCTAAAACTGGCGGTACTCTTTGTCGACTTAAATCGTTTCAAGTCGATTAACGATACGTTAGGTCACGCCGTTGGTGACATCGTACTTAAAACCGTTGCGACCCGGATCATGGCCAAGCTCCGTCACGCCGATGTCGTGTCGCGCTTTGGCGGCGATGAGTTTGTGGTGATCCTCAACAACATCAAACGAGAACAAGACGTACAAATCCTCGTCGATACCATCAAGCACACCATCAGCATTCCTGTCGATTACAATGACGGTTGCGTGCAGGTCACCGCAAGTATTGGCTACTCTATTTATCCTGATCACGGTGACGACCGCCAGACACTAATCATCCACGCCGATTCAGAGATGTATAAAGAAAAGCCAAGCAATGAGCTTGGCCGTAATGATTAATCTAGGGTGTGTTAAATTTAGAACTCAACACGTCTTAAGCTTAAGTTAGCCGAAAGAGGCCCAAATAACGGTTGTGACTAAAATTGGGCAAACAAATTTGACATACCAAGGCCAAACTTTTGCAAACAAGCTCTTTTCAAAGCTTTCAAAGCCCTCGCTAAGCTCTTGCAGTTTATTGTGGCGATTCCATACCCAACCACCAAACAGGCAAAACATTAAAGCCGCAATCGGTTGAAGATATTGAGTCGCAACCATGGCAACTAAGCCAAACAAAGTCCCAAAGTTAAATACGATAACCACACTTACAGCAGCGATAACACCACCTAATACCCAACTCGTCGAGGTACGTGTAGTATTGAATCGCTCGCTAACAAGAGCCACAGGGCACTCCAGCATGGAGATTGACGAGGTGAGTGCGGCGATAGTCAGCAGCAAAAAGAAAACCACCGAGAAAAGCTGCCCCAGTAAACCTAAACTATCGAACATCATCGGCAACACGGTAAACACCAAGGTATCTGAACTCAAAAGAGAGCCGTCTTGCGCATAGATCTCAACACCGTTATTCATCGCAACAAACATCGCAGGCATGACCACAAGCCCTGCGATAACGGCCACTACCGTATCAACGAGTGTGACACTCATCGCCATCTTAGGTAAGTTCTCTTTCTTGCTCAGGTAGGAGCCGTAAATCAACATTGAACAGCCACCAATCGTCAGCGAGAAGAAACCCTGCCCCATCGCCGCCAAAATCAGTTTTCGGTCCCAAATCTTTTCAAAATCAGGGATCAAGTAGTGTTTTAGTCCCGCCATCGCCCCTTGCTGAGCCATGATATAGACGAACAGAACTGCAAAAAGAATAAACAGTGCGGGCATCAAGCGTGTCGACCATTTCTCAATGCCTTGTTTCACACCGCCTTGAACAATAAGTACCGTAAGCACATAAAAGCTCAATGTACCAAACAGGTTTCTTTCAACGCTAAAGCCTTTAAACCATGCCGTCGCAGCCTCCATCCCAAGAATGTCAGTCACCGCACCTAGTAAAAAGCAAATTAACCAGCCACCAACAATACTGTAAAACGCAAGTACAGCACTTGGGACTGACAAGCCTATCCAGCCAACAAGACCACCTAGTTTTTTGCCATAGTTATGACTGGTTAGTGAACGCATACTATCGACAGGGTTAGCTTGACCGTGACGGCCAATCGCCATCTCAACCACCAGCATAGGAAATGCCACAATGAGGATCATCACCAAATACACCAGCAAAAATGCACCGCCGCCGTTACTTGCTGCCTGAGTTGGGAAGCCCCAAATATTACCTAACCCAACCGCTGCGCCTGCCGCTGCCAGGACAAAACCGAGTCGGGAACCAAAATTTTCGCGTGTGCTTGCCATTTTCCTACAACACCATGTACTAGTTTGCGAGTACAATAATGAATTATAAAATCAAACTCAAGCTTATAAGGTGAATTAATCTATATTTATTTCTCAGATTGAGATTAATAACTGGATTTCAGAGGGTTTATAGCGAGGACAACCAATGCCATCAATGGTTATGAAGTGATACATTCGTAGATACTAGTAACATACGACCAATACAAAACAGCCAGAGTCAAAACTCTGGCTGTGAGCTAAATTTAGATAGTAAATACGCGGTAATTTTTAAGCTGAGGGATTTTCTCGTGGAGCTGTTGCTCTTCAGTAGCAACGCCTTCTAGGTCGTCACAGTATTGCTCAGCCTGCTGCTGAATTTGCTCAGACTCCTCACTGACTTTAGACTCTAGGCTTGCTTTAAGCTCGGCCATTTTCTCTTTTAACTCGGTGAGGTTGATTCCGCCCTCTGCTTTCATCTTTTCAGACAGTGCGGTAAAAGCGCTCGAAAAAAACTCACTGTTGAAGTTATCCAGCATAGCGTCAAAATTGGCTTGCCAGTTACTCCAAACGTCGGCAAACGCCTGTTCTTTCAGCCGAAATTCACCCTCTTGATAATAGCGAGCTTCCAAGTCCGCATAAAACTGATCGATTGCTGTGCGTACGTTGTCAAACGCCTCACTGTTATCGAAACTGGTGCTAATGTCATCTACGATTTCCTTGGCAAGGTCAACACCATCTTGCGCAATCTGCTTGGCTTTGGGCAAGTAATGATTCATTTTTTCGCGGTAACTATTTATCGCCTCTTCTTGCATCGCATCCAGTTCTATCTGCTTGCCGTCAATGAACAAATTGTTGTTCTCATCGATCAATACTTTGGGGTTGCCTTGTTGATAGACCTTGACTTGCTCGCCATCAACACGGACTTCACTTTGCAAGGAAACCCGACATTGATTTGAAGCGTGTGCCCCGTGTGATGCCAAAGCCACTGTGATAGCTATTAGTAAATTGCGCATCTATATCACCTGCTCAATAAAGTATGTAAGTGATTGCTCACCGACACTAAGTTCAATTTCGTCACCCGCCAACTTACCTATTACCAGTTTAGCCAGTGGTGCTTGGGGCGTGAGTAAAGTTATGGTTAAACCTGAAAAATCGACCTTAGTTCCTCCCGCCACAGGTGAGAGAAAAAACCAGTGTGAGTGGTCACTATCATCGATAAGCTCGACCAATGCGCTCAAGGCAGCCGGCGCATCTTGCTCAAACTCCCTAAACTTCAACTCTTTAAAACGAGCAATATCTTGCTCACATTCAGCCACACGCTGAGCCTGTCCATGGGCTAGGTAAGCGGCTTCAAGCGCTAAAGTATCATACTTATGCTCAGGTACAGTTTCTTCATCGGTCGCCGATTCTATCGCTCGTTGGGTAGCACTCATTGCGACATCTAAAATCTTGTATAACTCGGTTTCTATCGCTTGTTTCAGCGCAACTTTATTCAATGAAAGCCTCAATTCAATTTGGTTAGGCGGTATGAGCAACTCACTAAAACATCGTAAGTTGTCTTTGCTGCTCGGGTGGTACCAGCGTGACGTTTAGGCCCAATAGGCGAATTTCCCGCCCTTTTTGTCGCTCTAACACTTTATGTAAAAGGGGTTTGAAGTCGTGCAAGTCTAACACAGGTTGCGCATGCTCAATGGTGGTGAGTTGAAAGTCGGCAAACTTGACTTTGATCCCTTGCTTAATCACCGCCTTGCTTGGGCTGGCTTTCTCCAACCGTTTTTCGAGTTCTGGAAAAAGTTTGTGCTCAATTACCTGCCAGCACTCATCAAAGGATGCGATGTTATGGGTAAAGGTACGCTCGACACCCACCGATTTACGCTCTCTTTCCGTGACCACACTACGATTATCAATGCCTTGGCTTCGCTTCCACAAAGAAGCCCCTAAACGACCAAACTGAGTCAGCAAATCACGATAATCACTTTGACGAATATCTAAGCAAGTATATAAGCCCGCTTGATTGAGCTTCTCTAAACTGACCTTCCCGACCCCAGGGATTTTGGATAGGTCTAGCTTATCAATCTCATTTTGCATCTGCTCAGGCGGGATCACGTACTGACCATTGGGCTTATTTAAATCTGATGCCACTTTGGCGAGAAATTTTATCGGGGCAACCCCTGCCGACGCCGTCAAATTCAACTCTCGTTCAATATCATCTCGAATCGCCTTAGCAATATAAGTGGCGCTGCCTTGATAGAGTTGGCACTCACTTACATCAAGAAACGCCTCGTCCAAAGACAAAGGTTCAATGATCTGAGTGTAGCGCTCAAATATTGCTCTTATTTGCTTTGAAACTTGTTTGTATACCTGCATTCGTCCACGGATAACCGTCAGGTGGGGACAAAGTTTAAGTGCTTGACCTGTAGGCATTGCCGAGCGCACACCGTACTTTCGAGCTTCATAGTTGCAGGTACTGATCACTCCTCGCTGTTTCTCACTACCACCAACAGCTAAAGGAATGCCTCGATATTTTGGGTTATCTCGCATTTCCACTGCGGCATAAAAGCAATCCATGTCGATGTGAATGATCTTCTTCATAGCTAAAACTGTACAAAAAAACAGTATTACAATCTTATCAAACAATCCTTATTTATAACAATGACAGAATTACGATCTCGTCATACACTTAAAAAGCTCAATAAATAGAAATAACAATTACAAAATGGCATACGATTTTGATCATAGCGAGAGCATTGATTTTCGTTGGAGATTTTAGGGATAGAGGTCTGCTTGCAAAAACGAATATTAGTGGTAGAGGATAGTCGAGCCTACCAGAAATACTTGTCTTATCAGCTCACACACGCTGGTTTTAAGGTGGTTGTCGCCAGTACCTACCAAGAAACAGAGCAAATATTGAATGAGAGTACCGACTTCATGTGTGCGGTGCTTGACTACTGTTTGCCCGATGCTGACAACGGCGAAGTCATAGATCTTGCGTTAGCTCACAAGGTAAGAGGCATAGTGCTCACTGGGCAATTTGACGACATTACTCGCGAAAAGGTGGTAGCGAAAGGGGTATTGGACTATATCACTAAAGATAGCAATGCTTCCGTTTCTTACTTGCTCCCACTTCTCAATAGGCTGGATAAAAATGAGGGTCACAAGGCACTCGTAGTTGATGACTCCACCATGGTTAGAAAACACGTCAAACAACTTCTAGAGCACCAGTATATTGAGACTTTGCTTGCTCGAGATGGGCAAGAAGGTCTGGAGATCCTCAAACAAAACCCTGACATCACCTTGGTGATTACAGACCACGATATGCCACTAAAAGATGGCATAGCACTGACTCGAGAAATCAGGCAGATCTACGATCGCAATCAACTGGCTATCTTGGGGTTATCAGGGAATAACCGCAATAACTTAACGGCAAAGTTCCTAAAATCTGGAGCCAACGATTTCTTGCACAAACCCTTCAATCAAGAAGAATTTTACTGCCGCGTGCAGCACATATTGGACATGAAAGATGCCACCGATGAGTTATCTCGCATCGCCAACCAAGATCCTCTCACTGGCCTTTGGAATCGTCGTTACGTATTTAACCAGCCTGCGGTGGATGATGAGACTTTGTGCAATATTGCCATGGTGGATATCGATTTCTTCAAGCGTGTCAACGATACCTATGGTCATGACTTTGGTGATATCACCATACAAATGGTCGCTTCCAAGCTTAAAGCGTTTTTTCCTCAAGATATCGTTGCTCGATTTGGTGGTGAAGAATTCTACATCCAAAGCCATCAAAGCTATGGTAAGTTTCTCTCTCAAATAGAAGCGGTACGGCAAAATATCGAAGCGAGTGTAATCACAGCTCAAGAGCATGAGACTCAAATCACTATTAGTATCGGCGCAGTGTGTGGGTCATCTGACCAAGATAAACACGGATTAATCCAGATTGCCGATGAAAGACTGTATAAAGCCAAAGATGGTGGGCGAAATAGATTAGTGGCAGACTAGTTGTCCACCACCAATAGGGTTAGGGTTAGGTGACCTAGACGATTTGGTCTTTCTTCCATTGCGCCTGACGAGCTTCTCGTGCTTCACGTTTTTTGCGTGCATCACACGGCTCTGGGCAATTACACACTTTATCGATACCGACAGCACCAAGACCGCCACAGCTACCCTTCACTACTTTCTTTTGAAAGATATAGCCGACTGCCATGGCAGCAATCACTGCCAGGAAAACACCAAAGGTGACTAGAAAAGTTGTCATACTGCTTTCTCCTAGTTTTTACTCATTAATGCTTCATAAGCATCTGAGCGTAATTCTTTAAACCCGTCTTCGGTTTTCACCATCATCATAGCAGCGACTTTGTGCTCATTCGCTACTTTGAGCCCAAGCTCATCACCTAGCACCATAAGACCCGTAGCCAGACCGTCTGCAGTCATGCATGATGGGTCTATAACCGTCACTGAAACCACTTTGTGGTTAATTGGCTTACCTGTTTGCGGATTGATTATGTGGGAGTACCTGACACCATCTCGCTCAAAATAATTGCGGTAATCTCCCGAGGTCGCAATCGCCATATCTCCCGGCTCGATAATCTCTTGAATTGCGCGCTCTTCTACCGAAGGTTTTTCGATCGCAATGCGCCAAGGGCTTTGCTTTCCGTTAACACCTTTCAGGCGAATTTCGCCACCTATCTCTACCATATAGTTGTTCACACCAAGAGATTCAAGGTAATCGGCGACTACATCTACACCCCAACCTTTTGCAATGGTTGAAAGATCAACATACAGCTCCGGAAGGGTCTTGCTCAAGGTATTTCCCTCAACACTTAGATGAGATATACCCGTCATCGCTTTTCGAGCTGCGAGCTCCTCATCTGAAGGAACCTCATCTGGGCGAGCTTCAGGGCCAAAGCCCCACAGGTTAACCAATGGACCAACGGTTACATCCAAAGCACCCAGTGTCACTTGATTCAAACGAATCGCTTCGTTAACCACCAGCGCCGTCTCTTTTGACACTTCAAACGCTTGTGACTGGCGAGATTGATTAAAGCGACTCAGCTCCGAATCCGGACGGTAAGTCGACATTTGATCGTTAACTTGCTCTAGTAGCTTATCCACTTCCACTTGAATATCTGCCGATGCAGGCGAGGTATCCGTGGTTAGGTATTTAATATTGTAAGTGGTGCCCATTGTTGGGCCAGAAAGATGTACTTGCTCTGGTGCTTTGCTACACGCAGCAAGCACAAAGATAGAAGCTAAAACAACAAGCCAGTTTTTCACTTGTTTACTCCAAAATATTGATAGGGAAAAGGGAAAAGGACGCAGCGCTAAAGCAACAAAATGGCTAGCGACATCCGCTTTACTTTTACCTAAGGATTAAAAATGAAAAGGAGCGATAGGAATCGCTCCTTTCAAGGTTATCGGGGCAAGGGAAAAGGACACTATCACTAAAGGTAAAAGGCAGAATGCTTTTGCTCTCCCTTTTCCCTTTCACCCTTTCCCCTTTACCGCTCTTAACCTTGTTTACCCACCAAAGTCATCCAACAGGATGTTTTCATCTTCTACACCAAGATCTTTCAGCATACCGATAACGGCGGCGTTCATCATTGGTGGACCACACATGTAGTATTCACAATCTTCAGGTGCTTCGTGATCACGTAAGTAGTTTTCGTAAAGCACGTTATGGATGAAGCCTGTGTAACCTTCCCAGTTATCTTCAGGTAGTGGGTCAGATAGCGCACAGTGCCACTGGAAGTTCTCATTCTCTGCCGCTAGGCCGTCAAAATCTTCTACGTAGAACATTTCACGCTTAGAACGAGCACCGTACCAGTAAGACATCTTACGAGTAGAGTTTAGACGCTTAAGTTGATCGAAGATATGCGAACGCATCGGAGCCATACCAGCACCACCACCCACAAATACCATTTCAGCATCTGTCTCTTTCGCAAAGAACTCACCAAATGGCCCCGAAATCACACACTTGTCACCTTCTTTTAGTGACCAGATGTATGAAGACATTTGACCCGGTGGCACGTCAGGATTATTAGGCGGCGGCGTAGCGATACGCACGTTCAGCATAATAATACCTTCCTCTTCTGGGTAGTTAGCCATTGAGTAAGCACGGATGATGTCTTCATCCACCTTAGAGTCGTAGCGGAACAGGTTAAACTTGTCCCAATCTTCACGATACTCATCTGGCACGTCAAAGTCAGAGTATTTCACGTGGTGAGCAGGCGCTTCAATCTGGATATAACCACCAGCACGGAATGGTACTGATTCGCCATCTGGGATCTGAAGTTTAAGCTCTTTGATGAATGTTGCTTTGTTATCGTTAGAGATAACCGTACATTCCCACTTCTTAACACCGAAGATTTCTTCAGGTAGCTCAATGTCCATGTCGCTCTTAACTGCAACCTGACACGCTAGACGCTCGCCTTCACGAGCTTCGCCTTTAGTGATGTGGTCAAGTTCTGTTGGCAGAATATCACCACCACCAGATTTAACTTTTACACGACACTGACCACAAGAGCCACCGCCACCACAAGCAGACGATACGAAGATACCTGAACCCGCTAGAGCGCCAAGCAGCTTGTCACCTGGTGAGGTAACAATCGCTTTTTCAGGATCGCCGTTTACAGAAATCGTAATGTCACCTGTTGGTACTAGCTTAGATTTGGCGAAAAGAATCACCAGCACTAGAGCCAGAACAATCAGGGTAAACATCACTACACCTAGAATAATGTCCATGACTATTCCTTATACCTTACAGTTGAACACCAGAGAATGACATGAAGCCCAGTGCCATCAGACCTACGGTGATAAAGGTAATACCTAGACCACGCAGACCCGGAGGAACGTCTGAATACTTCATCTTCTCACGAATACCCGCTAGTGCCACGATTGCAAGCAACCAACCTACACCAGAACCAAAGCCGTAAACGACTGACTCTACGAAGTTGTAGTCACGTTGAACCATGAATGAAACGCCACCAAAGATCGCACAGTTAACCGTGATCAATGGTAGGAAAATACCCAATGCGTTGTATAGCGGTGGGAAGAAGCGGTCTAGTACCATCTCAAGGATCTGTACTAGCGCTGCAATAACACCGATGAAGGTAATGAAGTTAAGGAAACTTAAGTCCACACCTGCGACTAACGCACTGTCTTTTAGCACTAGGTTGTAAAGTAGGTTGTTCACTGGAACTGCGATAGTCAGTACAACAACAACCGCAACACCCAAACCAAACGATGTCTTAACTTTCTTAGATACCGCCAAGAAGGTACACATACCTAAGAAGAAAGAAAGCGCAAGGTTTTCGATGAAAATCGATTTAACCAATAAACTAATATAATGTTCCATAACGACCTTACTCCTTCGCTTCTACTTGTTCAGGCTTGATGGTACGGATAACCCAAATCAAGAAGCCGATTAGGAAGAACGCTGAAGGTGCTAGAAGCATCATGCCGTTTGGCTGATACCAACCACCATTGCTGACCAACGGTAGCACTTCCATACCAAACAGTTTGCCCGAGCCAAACAGCTCACGGAAGAAACCAACCGTGATTAGGACAAAACCGTAGCCTAGACCGTTACCGATACCATCAATAAATGATGGTAGTGGCGCAGATTTCATTGCGTACGCTTCTGCACGACCCATAACGATACAGTTAGTGATGATAAGACCTACGAATACTGACAACTGCTTAGAGATGTCGTATAGGAAAGCTTTCAACACTTGGTCTACCACGATTACCAAAGACGCAATGATTGCCATCTGAACGATGATACGAACACTGTTTGGAATGTGGTTACGGATCAGGGAAACAAACAGGTTAGACAATGCCGTTACAAAGATAACTGCTAGTGTCATTACAAAGGCTGTTTCCAGTTTTGTCGTTACCGCCAACGCTGAACAAACACCAAGTACCTGCAAGGCAATTGGGTTGTTGTCCATCACTGGGGCGAGAAGGTTTTTCTTCATGTCTTTTGCATCTGACATTAGTTCAAGCCTCCATCACGTACTTTCGCTAGGAAAGGACCAAAGCCCATGTCACCTAGCCAGAAGTCGAAGGTGTTTTGTACACCATTCGCCGTTAGCGTTGCACCTGACAAACCGTCTACACCGTGCTCAGAACCTTCTGGAGCACCGCCTTTAACGATTTTGATTGCTGGTTGGAACTGCTCATCAAATAGCTTCTTGCCAACAAACTGTCCACGCCAGTTAGGGTTCTCAACCTCACCACCCAAGCCAGGAGTTTCACCTTGCTCGTAGTAAACGATACCCGAAACTGTGTTACCGTCAGTCTCAACTGCAACAAATGCGTACATCATAGACCAAAGACCATTACCATGAACTGGCAGGATGATCTTAGACGTGTCGCCACTGTCATCTTTAACTAGGTAGATAACGCCTTGGTTAGCACGACGAATGATCTTCGCTTTGTCATCTTCACCTGTTAGCTTAATTGATGTTGCAGGGTCTTTTGCCGCAGAACGCTGGTCGTAACCTGCTGCGTCGCCTTCAACAAACTCACCTGTTTCAAAATCAACTAGGCGAGGTTCAATGTTGCTAGCAAATATAGATTGAACTTCGCTTGCAGAACCCGCTTGAAGGCCTGCAACTTCTACGATTTTCGTTTGCTTATCAAGAACAGCATTTGCCTGCTGTTTGCTGCGCAACGATACAGCTGCTGTCGATACTACGATTGAGCATACTAGGCTCAATGCGATAACGACAGTCAGCGTTTTTTTAATGCTATCGTTATTACTTGCCATAGCGCGCTTGTCTCCGCTTGATGTTCTTCTCAACCACTAGGTGGTCAAACAGAGGTGCAAATAGGTTCGCAAATAGAATCGCCAGCATCATACCCTCTGGGTACGCTGGGTTAACCACACGAATCATCACACACATTGCACCAATCAAAATACCGTATGCCCACTTACCACGATCGGTAAATGAAGCCGATACTGGGTCCGTCGCCATAAAGAACATACCGAATGCAAAACCACCTAGAACTAGGTGCCAATGCCAAGGCATGCTAAACAGTGGGTTGGTGTCTGAGCCAATGATGTTAAATAGGAATGAAGTTGCAATCATACCTAGCATCACACCCAGAATAATGCGCCATGACGCAATACCCATGTAAACAATCATCGCAGCACCTAGCATCAGTGCCAGTGTCGATACTTCACCGATTGAGCCTGGGATATTACCAATGAAGGCATCCATCCAAGTGATGGTTTCACCAGTGATGTTGTTTACTAGCGCACCTGCACCGCCTTGAGCCCACTGGCTAAGTGCTGTCGCACCTGAGAAGCCATCCGCCGCAGTCCAAACTACGTCACCCGAGATTTGTGCTGGGTAAGCGAAGAATAGGAACGCACGGCCAGCCAATGCTGGGTTAAGGAAGTTACGACCAGTACCACCAAAGATTTCTTTTGCAACGACTACACCAAAGGTAATACCTAGTGCAGCTTGCCAAAGTGGTAGTGTTGGCGGAACAATCAATGCAAACAGGATCGAAGTAACAAAGAAACCTTCGTTAACTTCGTGCTTACGCACCATACAGAACAGCACTTCCCAGAAACCACCAACAATAAATACTGTTGCGTAGATTGGTAGGAAGTAAGTGGCCCCGAGCAGCATCTTGGTTGCCCACCCAGCTTCTGCCGATAAGGAACCTGCGATGGCCTCAGTCAACCAATAGTGCCAGTTGCCTGCGATAACATTTGCAAGCTCGGCACCTGAATATAGGTGGTTAAGTGCAACGATAGCCTGGTGACCAGCGTTGTACATGCCCCAAAACATTGCTGGGAAAACCGCAAACCACACCATGATCATGATACGTTTCAAGTCAACGCTGTCACGAACGTGAAGTTTTTTCTTGGTTACCAAGCCTGGGGTATAAAACAGCGTCGCTGCTGCTTCGTATAGAGCAAACCATTTCTCGTGCTTACCGCCCGGCTCGAAATGATGCTCAATATCTTCAATAAACTTTTTCAAGCCCATGATTACCCTTCCTTCTCGATCTTATCTAGGCACTCACGCAGCATTTCGCCGTAATCGTACTTACCTGGACATACGAAAGAACACAACGCAAGGTCTTCTTCATCTAGCTCTAATGCACCTAGAGAAACTGCACTGTCAGAGTCGCCAGCACATAGATCACGAAGTAAAAGCGTAGGCTCCATATCTAATGGCATCACTTTTTCGTAATTACCGATTGGCACCATAGAACGGTCACTACCATTCGTGGTCGTTGTCATGTTGAACAACTGGCCTTTAAAGATATGGCTCAAGAATGTACGAGTCACAGAGAACTTGTTTTTGCCAGGCATTGCCCAACCAAACAGCTCTTTTTCGTAGCCTTCACGAAGTGCAGACACTTGCAGGTGGTAACGGCCAAGGTAGGCATGAGGGCCATCCGCTTGTGTACCACAAAGTACTGAACCAGATACCAAACGAACATCGCCAGGCATGAGTTCGCTGTCGGTTAGATCACTGACACTTGCACCCACTGTAGTGCGAACAAGACGTGGGTTATTCACCACAGGGCCTGCTAGTGCTACAACACGGTCAGTATAAAGTTGACCCGTTAGGAAAAGTTGACCGAAAGCAATCACGTCTTGGTAGTTAATACTCCAAGCCACGTGCTCTTGGTTCACAGGATACAAGAAATGCATGTGTGTACCTGCTAACCCTGCTGGGTGAGGTCCATCAAACACATGTTCTTCTACATTTGGTTGAGTTGAGCGAGGTAGACTCTGGCCAGTTTTACATACGTAAACCTTGCCGTCCGTCAGTTTAGACAGTAGATCCAAACCTGCAACAAAAGCGTTTTCCTGTTCTGAGATAACCACTTGAGGGTCTACTGCGTGTGGATTGGTATCCATCGCAGTCACAAAAATCGCCTGAGTTGTTGAGTCAATTGAAGGAACCTTGCTGAACGGTCGAGTTCGCAGAGCAGTCCACATACCAGAATCAACTAATTGAGTTTTGATCACATTGCGATCAAGGTTTGCTAGTTGATCGGCAGCGTAGCTTTCGAAAGTCACTTGGTCATCACCTGCTACTTCAATCACTACAGATTGAAGTACACGTTTTGCACCACGATTAACTTCGATAACTTTACCGCTTGCTGGAGAAGTAAACTTCACGCCTGGGTTCTTTTTGTCAACAAAAAGAACTTGGCCTTTCTTCACTTCATCACCTACGCGTGCATGCATCGTTGGACGCATACCCACGTACTCTTCGCCAAGCAAGGCGACTTTGTTGATGGTTTTCCCATCACTAATCACCTGGGATGGTCCACCAGCGATTGGCAGATCCATACCCTTCTTTATTGTAATCATACGCACTTGCACTTTTTTATCGGGAATAAGATTCTTTTTACTTGCGTAACTTTTTAGACACGACATTAAGTCTGCCTTCTTTTCCGAAGGCTCTATCCAGAGCAAAAAATAACAGAAATAAGGGACAGACTTTGCGTCCGGTTTCAGCCGACACCCTGGCTAAAATCGCAACAATCCATTAAATACCCTTTCACAAAGTAAGGAAAAAGGCATTATCCGGTGCAGTAGTCTAGCATTTTTTCAAGCACTGATGCCATGACGCAATGCTCGATATAACGGTTATTTAGTAGTAGTTGGTCAATTAATAACTCATCAAATGCGATATTTTTGAACTGCCGCACAAATGTTAAAAAGTTTAAAAATTTCCTCTGCCGTTGTTCATAAATCGACACAGAATTTCTTAAGTTTTTACGTCACTCGCACGCATTCACAAGCTAAATGGTTGTTAACTTAGATTTGTTGTTTGTTAGCGAATGACATGCGGACAGTATAGACCATGGATTAAGAAGTTTTCTTACCGCCACCCATACACATCGGTGAGTCTGGTGAAACTTGGTTTTGAGCTTGCCACTCTTCTTGGGTGTAAGTGTGCATAGAAAGTGCGTGGATATGCTCAGCCAGCTCTTCGCTCAACACCTGATTCACTGCACGGTGACGAGCAATGAGACGCTGTGATTCAAACTGATCACTCACAATGATCACTTTGAAGTGGCTTTCGCTGCCTGGAGGTACATTGTGCATGTAACTTTCGTTGATAACCTCAAGGTGTTTTGGTTCAAAAGCTTGGTGCAGCTTTTGCTCAATAATAGGTTGGATCATTGGGCTTCCTTTTTACTTTCTGTACAGTCATTGCTGTACTCATTCTAATGGGCTAATACTAACACCATCTTTCGGACACTCCATGGAAGTTTTTTGTTCCTTGTCTGGTATGGTTTTGAGACAATGGTCTAATTCAAACTCTGCCCATAGATACGATGAACGCAACGCTATCACTGCTCGAACGTGAGCTAACTCTCCATCGCTTCCCCAAGCGCAATAATGAAACGCTGCAAGCGTGGAACGCAGGCGATGAATACCTCATCACCCATGTTGAAAATGAACTCGACCTTGCACCAGAAAGCAAGATCCTGCTGCTTAATGACCACTTCGGTGCACTTGCGTGTTGGTTTGCCGATAAGTACCGAGTATTCAGCCAAAGTGATTCATATATCGCTCATCAAGCGTGCCAGCAAAACTTGGCCGAAAACCAATGCCGTTCAATCACTTTGTTGAAATCTACCGATCCGTTACCATCGGATATCGATCTGGTACTGATTCAATTGCCAAAAAACAATCGTTATTTGACTTGGCAACTGGCTCAACTCCGAAAATATCTATCGTCATCTTGCCCTGTAATTGGTGTGAATAAGGCCAAAGAGATCCACACGTCGACACTAAAACTTATCAGCAAGTATTTAGGTGACAATACCACTTCGCTGGCTTGGAAAAAGCATCGTTTAGTATTTAGCCATGCCACTTGTGAACCTCTGCCCAATGTTGCGCCGGCGGTCGAATGGTCAGTGGCTGAACACAATATTTCGCTTAAAAACCTACCTAATGTTTACTCTGGAGAGAGCCTAGACCTCGGTGCTCGCTTGCTGCTAGAGCATCTTCCAAACCATGACCAGTTTGATCACATCATCGATTTGGGCTGTGGTAATGGGGTGTTATCCGTCAAGCTAGCTAAGCTAAACCCAAGAGCAAAAATTACTAGTGTTGATGAAAGTTACATGGCAGTGGAATCTGCTCGGCAGAATCTAAACGATAACATTGGCACGAGTGAGCAATACCAATGCGTTGCCAACAACTGCTTGGATAATTTTGCCCCAATGAGCGCCGACCTTGTGGTCTGTAACCCGCCATTCCATCAACAATTAGCTATTACCGATCACATAGCTTGGCAAATGTTCTGTGATGCAAAGCAAGTTCTCACTACTGATGGAGCGTTAATTGTTATTGGCAATCGCCACCTAGGCTACGATGTAAAGTTGAAGCGTTTATTTGGCAAAGCTCAAGTCAAGACCATTGCGTCTAATAAGAAATTTGTTATTTTACAAGCTACTAAATTATAACTTCTGCATACACGGCATTAAGAAAGGAATACTCCAATGAGAAAACTGATCATCGCTGCATCTATCCTTATGTTGGCAGCCTGTGTTTCTCCTCAGCAAAAAGAAGAGCAAATCGACATCAACCCACAACCTGCTCTTAGCAACAGCCAACTTGTTGATGGTGTGAATTTTACACTTAAGAGTAAAGATCTGCGTACCGCCCAGTACGTGGCTCTAGTGCAAAGTGGACGTAAGAGCACGCAACCAATCCACGCCCGTCAAAACCTTCGCGTTGCCATTGAAACTGCGCTTTATGAGCAGCTTGTCTCACAGGGTTTCCAAATGATGGTTAACAGCAACAACACCCTAACCATTGATATTGAGACGGCGCTTGTCAACGTATCTAATACCTTGATGGAAAACGCAATGGATGCTGAAGTGGTACTTCAGCTTACTGCAGAAACCCCTAAAGGTAAGTTTGTTAAGACTTACACTGGCACAGGCACCAAGACCGGTGCGATGGCAGCATCGAATGATGAAATCGCTATGGTGCTAAACGATGTGATCAACCTAGTGCTTGAAGAGATTGCTAACGACCAAGAGCTAATTGCTTACATGAAGGAACGTTTCTAATGCGTAAATTTCTTCTGAGTGCTGCACTGCTTATTTGTGGTCCAGCGATGGCACAGTCTGTCTTATTTGAAACCACATTGGGTGATTTCACGGTTGAACTTAACCAAGATGATGCGCCAATCACGGTTAAAAACTTCCTGCGCTATGTTGAAGATGGGAGCTATGAAGGCACGATCTTCCACCGTGTTATTCCTGGCTTCATGGCCCAAGGTGGTGGCTTCAATGACAAATTGGAACGCCGCGAGACTTACCCGCCAATTAAAAATGAAGCGAGCAATGGCTTACAGAATAAGGTCGCTACGATTGCAATGGCTCGCACTGACAAACCACACACCGCAACACGTCAGTTCTTTATTAACTTTAAGGACAACGGCTTTTTAGACTACGCCATTGGCAACGATGGTTATGCGGTATTCGGTAAAGTGACCCAAGGCTTCGAAGTCGTTGAGTCAATGGCGACTAAGCCAACGACTAACTACGGCCCAATGCAAAATGTCCCTCGCACACCAATTGTGATCAATAAAGTGACACTTCAACCTTAAAACCAATCGCTGGCAACTCTTGCCAGCATTTTTCTATGCATCAAGGAGTGTGCATGTCTACACACCAATCTTGGGCGGAGACCATCCGCAGTTATTTAGATAAACGCCTGTTGTGGGTATTCATGCTCGGCTGTTCTAGCGGATTTCCTTGGGTACTCATCGGTTCTAACATGTCAGGTTGGCTGAAAGATGCAGGGCTCACTCGTGCTGCTATCGGTTACTTTGGCTCGGTATTTGCCGTTTATGCCATCAACTTTTTGTGGGCACCACTTGTTGACCGAGTCAAACTGCCACTGCTGCATAACTCACTTGGTCAGCGCCGCAGTTGGATACTTCTCTGTCAATCCATTGTTCTGATTAGCACCTTATTCATTGCTGGTGTCGACCCGGCCAATAGCCTCATGTTCACCTCAATGCTGGCACTAGGCATTGCTATTGCTTCGGCAACCCAAGACATCGCTATTGACGCCTATCGAATCGATACTTTCCCTAAATCGCAATCAAGTAAGCTGCCTCAAGCCTCAGCAATGGCCGTAATCGGTTGGTGGACAGGCTATTCTGTTCCTGGCTATCTCGCCTTTATCAATGCCGACAGCATTGGCTGGAATGGCGTCTATTATGGGATGGCTGCCATTGTTGCCCTATTGATGCTCTTTACCTTGCTCGTCGGTGAGCCCAACACTCAACGAGAAGCACTACAAAAAGAGGCAGAGGAAAGACACAGCGCTATGGTTGGTTCTCGCGCCATGGCATGGATCACGGTCACCGTGGTGGAGCCTTTCCTTGATTTCTTCAAACGCAACGGCGTTCAAGTCGCGATAACGCTGCTGCTGTTTGTATTCCTATTCAAGATTGGTGAGGCTTTCCTTGGTCGTATGTCGATTACCTTCTATAAAGAGGTCGGTTTTAGCAATGAACAGATTGGCTACTACTCTAAGCTGATTGGTTGGGGCGTTACGATCTTCTTTACTCTGGTTGGCAGCATGTTTAACGTACGCTTTGGTATCGTCAAAGGCTTGATGATTGGTGGCATTGCTATGGCATCGAGTAACTTGATGTTTGCTTGGATTGCACAAGTTGGTCCGAGTGAAGACCTTTTCCTAGCAGCAATTTTGGTCGATAACTTCACTTCAGCGTTTTCAACCGTGGCCTTCGTATCCTTCTTAACCGTACTCACGGGACAAGCATTCTCTGCGACCCAATATGCACTGCTTGCTTCTTTGGGTAACTTCGGCCGAACCACACTCGCCTCGTTTAGTGGTGAGTTAGTCGATGCGCTTAATGGTAACTGGACACTATTTTTCGTTATCACAGCGGTCATGGTAATTCCGAGTCTGGTGATGCTCTACTCACTGCGCCATTACTTTCACGATCTTCTTGAGCGTAGAAAGAAAGAAGATGAGCTAGAAAAACAAACCAACTAGCCAGTCATAAAATCTTACAACTTAAACACCAAGCCAGCTCCTGTGAGCTGGCTTTTTTCGTTCAGCCCTACAAAACCATACATAGATCACATTTGTTGATCACTTATATTATTGAAACTATGAGCGAAAACGTTTATCTGTCCCGATTTGGCTTGAGAATACACAGTTCAAGCCTATTATTACCCCGATTTTACTTAGTTCCATCCAAAACACTATAACGTGATCTAAATCACGAAAACGATTGCTTTATTGCAGAAATTCGACTTTTAAATTAGACAGAAGTCGCTATTATACGCACCAATCGATAACGATGGTGACGAGTAACACACCATTACATTCACATATTGAAAGAGTATTTCCCCATGCGTAAATCAGTTCTAGCTCTTAGCCTTGCGGCAGCAGCAGTAGCAGTTCCAGCACAAGCTGAATACCTATACGGTTTCGGTGGCATGTACGTTGACCACCAAAGCTGGGACCACGGTCCAAATGCAATCAAAAATGCTAACGACCGTAACCAATTTGTTGTTGGTATCGAAGGTGGTGCAGGCTTTACTTGGGGTGAACTATACGGTTTCTACGATTACGAAAGCGTTGAAAAGAGCTCAGACAAGCGTAAAGCCTCTGTAAAAGGTCAAGCGCACGTTTACCTAGGTGACACTGGCGCAAGTCTTTACGCACAAGTTTACAACCACGACAATGCACAGCAAAGCGAGCAAAACCGTGTTATCGGTCTTGGTTACACGAAACTGACTGGCGACAACTACTGGTTCAAGCCTTGGGTTGGTGTTCATGAAGTTAATGCTTGGTCTAACTTTGGATTTGGCGACTTCAACTTTAACGGCATGAACGGCTACATGGCTGGTTGGTCTGCAGGTTACTCATTCCAAGCTATGGGTCAAAACTTCACTCTTGTAAACTGGAACGAGATTGAGTTTGACCGTGCTGACGCTTACGCTGAAGAAATGGGCGCTAAGACGGGTCTAAACGGTGCTGCGATGCTTATCTGGAACGTAACAGATAACTTCTCTACTGGTCTAACTTACCGTTACTTCCAAAACAAGCTAGGTGTTAAGAAGGCACTTAACGACGGCGAAGCATACGGTGACGCACTAATCTACCGCGTACAATACAACTTCTAATTTTAGTTGTATCATTGCTTAAAAATGGCGCTTTTAGCGCCATTTTTTATGCCTATAACTTGGCATACCCTCTCCCAATCGCTATCCTTTCGCCAAGATAATTTTGCTAGGCAATCCCTTTGAATATTACCCTTGTTGGCCCTGGTGCTATCGGCTCACTGTGGGCAGTCAAACTTGCTCAGGCAGGGCACAACCTCTCCCTTTGGCGCAGCAAATCAACACCTAAGACAGCGATTTCTCTAGATGATCAAACCCCAATAGCGTTTATAAGCAATGATATTGACTCTCTGCAGCAGTGTGATTTGTTGTTAGTCACGGTAAAGTCGTGGCAGTTAGCTAACGCTGTGCAGCCGTTATTGAAGCACCTAGCCCCAGAGGCCATCATTCTGCTAATGCACAACGGCATGGGAGCCGTCGATAAATTCGCTAACTTAATTAACCAACATCCGGTTGTATTAGCGACGACCACACAGGCCGCTTTAAAATCTGATGTTAACTCAGTAAAACATACGGGTTGGGGAGCCACTCAACTTGGTGGCTGGAATGACCTAGGGAAGAAGTGTGATTTTCTTGCCGAGGTACTGAACCATGCTCTACCCGAGGTGACTTGGAATTCAAATATTGAACAAGCACTCTGGGACAAACTTATCATCAACTGTGCGATCAATCCGCTCACTGCTATTCACCAAGTTCCTAATGGGGATCTTGCTGCAGAGAACTATCGCGAGAACTGGACCCAAGTGGTTAATGAAGTGCACCAAGTGATGACTAAGTTGGGGCTGGTGTCAGACCTAGATAACCAGCTAAAGCGAGTGGAACAAGTGATCCACGCCACAGCCAAAAACTTGTCATCGATGCACCAAGACATCGCCCACCATCGCCGTAGTGAAGTAGACTTTATTAACGGCTATGTATGCCAAGTTGCCAAGCAGTTTGACCTAGCTACCCCGGCAAATTTATCGCTTTATCAAGCGATCAAAGACATTGAACAGTCATGGAGTCATCATGAGTCATAAGATTTTAGTGCCAATCGCTTCAGGCACCGAAGAAATGGAAGCAATCACTATCATCGATATTATGGTGAGAGCGGGCTATGAAGTAATAACCGCAAGTGTTGAGGCGGATGGCAGCCTAACGATGAAGGCTTCTCGTGGTGTGACCCTAACTGCAGACTGCCGCTTAGTCGATGTGGCAGATGATGAGTTTGATGCCATTCTCCTGCCGGGCGGTGTTGGCGGCGCTGAGACTTTCCGCGACAGTATTTTACTGACCGAGATGCTTAAACAGCATATGTATGATGGTCGCCTAATGGGGGCAATTTGTGCAGCGCCAGCACTGGTTCTACAACACCATAACCTATACCCTCAAGCCTTGATGACTTGCCATCCGGCATTTGCAGAATCTATCCCAGAGCACCTCTACCGAGTCAAACGTGTGGTGGAAGATATAAACCATAATCTACTCACCAGCCAAGGACCGGGTAGTGCGCTGGAGTTTGCGATGGAAGTAGTGATCAAGCTCTCTGGCAAGGCGCACGCATGGTCGATTGCCGAACCAATGGTGACCTTACCTAACCTTAACTATCACGATCTAGGTCGAGTCTAATGAAACAGGTTAGAGCGCAATTTCCTGCGATTTCTCAGCAAGATCTAGTCTATTTAGATAGCGCTGCGACAACACAAAAGCCGCAGGTAGTTTTGGATGCTATCCAGAACTACTACCAGCAGCAAAATGCCAACGTGCATCGTGGCAGTCATAGTCTAACGGCTGGGGCGACCACACTATTTGAAAATGCGCGACAAACCGTATGTGATTTTCTTAACGCTGCCTCAAGCAAAGAAATTATCTGGACTCGCGGTGCAACAGAAGCGCTTAACCTAATTGCTCAAACCTATGCTCGGGCAAATCTTCAAGCCGAGGATGAAATTCTCGTCAGCGAGATGGAACACCATGCCAATATCGTGCCTTGGCAGATTGTAGCGGAGCAGACTGGAGCCAAAGTCGTCAAGATACCGATGACGGCTAAAGGCGAGTTGGATCTAGATCAGTACAGTAAACTCCTAAGCAAGAAAACCAAAATTGTTGCAGTGGCCCATGTCACCAATGTTACGGGTTATCGTCCACCCATCGAATCGATGATCGAACAAGCCCATAAAGTGGGCGCCGTTGCTGTCATCGATGGTGCGCAAGGCATAGTCCATGAAGAGGTCGACGTTCAAGCTCTTGATGCCGACTTCTACCTGTTTTCAGGTCATAAACTGTATGCTCCCACGGGCATCGGGGTTCTTTATGGGAAACAAGCGCTACTGGAAGCCATGCCGCCTTGGCATGGTGGTGGCAAAATGGTGGAGAAGGTTTCATTCTCTGGCACCACCTTTACCGAGCTACCGGGTAAATTTGAAGCAGGCACGCCAAATATTGCAGGCTCGATAGCGCTAGCTGAAGCGATCCGTTGGTATCAGCAGTTTGACCGCCACGATGTAGAAGCTCACCTACATACTCTGCAACAAACAGCAGCAAAACAGCTCGCTAAGTTGGAAGACCTGCGTCTGCTTGGTTATCAAGCAAGTGCCTCGGTGCTAACGTTTGTAGTGGATGGTGTGCATCATCAAGATATCGCCACCTTGCTTGATCAGCAGAATATTGCCGTGCGTGCGGGGAACCACTGCGCTCACCCATTAATGGATGCGTTTGGAGTAACGGGGACGGTGAGGGTGTCGTTTGGTATCTACAACACCCTTGAAGATGTGGAACGCTTAGTGAGCGCTATGGAGAAAGCGCTCGACATGCTTTAAATGTAACTCGGCTATACCGCCACTTGCTTTATCTGTTCGACAATCGCTTTAAGCCCATTGCCACGCGATGGGCTTAGATGCGCAATCAGACCTAGCTTGTCAAAGTAACTGTCAATATCAAATGCTTGGATTTCTTGGCTAGTTTTACCTTGGTAAGCTGCCAGCACTAAAGTAATCAAACCACGCACAATTCGAGCATCAGAATCGGCACACCAGTACCAATCACCATCAATATTTTCGCTGACCAGCCAAACTTTGCTTTCGCAGCCGGATACGGTCACTTGATCTGACTTTAACTCTTCTGGCATCGCAGGGAGCTTTTTGCCCCACTGGATCACTTGACGGTAACGATCTTCCCAACCTTTGAAACCTTGCATAGTGGTTTCGATGTCGGTTGCGGTGATTTCGGTGCCGAATGGGGTGATTGGGAAGTTTGACATGGAGTTTTGCCTTTTTCTCGTTCCCACGTTCTGCGTGGGAATTTGTATTGGAATCACTATTGCTACTTTACCTGAACTTAGGTTTGGTGTGCATTCCCGCGCTGGAGCGTCGGAATGAGTTGACTCATGTGCATATGGTTAGTTCTTTTTAACCCCCTCTAACTCCCCCTTGAAAAGGGGGAGGATCAAATTAGCGCAGTATTTATATAGTGCGCCTGACAAATCCCTCCCCTTTTCAAGGGGAGGCTAGGAGGGGTTAAAATGCGATCTTACCGAGTTTGACTGCCTTAAAGTTTCTCTACTTAGCAACACTCAACTTCTCAACAATACGAGAAACCGCCACAAAACCAAAGGTGGCAGTCACCACCGTCGCTGCACCAAAGCCGCTTGCACAGTCCATACGCTTCGGGCCTTCTGCTGTCGACTTCACGCCACATACCGTGCCATCGGCCTGCGGGTATTTAAGCTGTTCAGTGGAGAATACGCAATCAATACCAAACTTACGTTGTGGGTTCTTACTGAAATTGTAGAATCGGCGTAGATTATCTTTGATCTTACGCGCCAACGGGTCTTGCACAGTACGAGACAAGTCTGCCACTTGGATCTGCGTTGGATCAATCTGACCACCAGCGCCACCTGTGGTGATAACCTTAATCTTATTGCGCTTACAGTAAGCTAAAAGCGCAGCTTTAGCTTTAACGCTATCAATAGCATCAAGCACATAATCAAAATCTTTGCTGATGTACTCAGCTTGGTTGTCCGGCGAGATAAAGTCATCAATCAGATTCACTTTACACTCAGGGTTGATAAGCTTAACTCGCTCCGCCATGACTTCGATTTTACTTTGACCGACAGTACCAGTCATCGCATGGATCTGGCGGTTAATATTGGTCACACACACGTCATCCATATCGATGAGAGTCAATTCACCAACACCTGTTCGAGCCAGCGCTTCAACTGCCCAAGAGCCTACGCCACCAATGCCAACCACACATACGTGAGATGCACGTAGTCGCTCCACTTGATCGTTGCCATAAAGGCGGCGTGTACCACCAAAACGTTGATCATATTGCTCAGAAGCAGGAGTCATAGATTGTTGCATTGGTTACCCTTAGCTACAGCAGCTGAAAATAAAAAAGAGTGCGTTTTATACGCACTCTTGAGTCAAATGTCTACTGCTGTTTTTGTGGGGGTATCGCCCAAGGCGCTTGAGTTGGAGAGCTTTGCAAACCAAGCTTCCACACCCGACCAAAATGCTTGTAGTGTCCAGCTTGTGTACCCGCATGTGCCCCCATGCCGTGGTACAAATCTAGATGGTTTTGTTTCACCGCTCCACCAGTATCTAGCACAATCAACATACGCAGCTCATGTGCCCCGCTCCACGTGCCATCAGCATTAAGCAGCGGTACTTCTGCCAAAATAGGGGTGCCCATCGGGAAGATAGAGCGATCACCAGCCACAGAAGCCATTGGCATTAAAGGAATGCCAGCGGTACCTGTAACGGGCGCTGCGTCTTGCGGCGTGAAAAAGACATACGAGTTATTTTGTTCTAGTAGCTCTTTAACCGCAGGTTCTTCTTGGCTCAATACCCACTCTTTAATAGCTTTTAGCGACATCTTTTCGCGAGCAACCTGCCCACGTTCAATCAAGACTCGACCAATACTGGTATATGCGTGACCATTCTTACCACCATAAGCAAAATACTCTAGCGTATCGTCATCGCCAAAATGAACAAAGCCACTGCCCTGCACTTCCATAATGAAAGGGTCAATCATATTGGCGGCATAACCCAATTCGAGCCCTTGCCCCTCGAGTGCACCATCATTAATTTGCGCACGCGTCGGGCAAGCTTTATCACAATCAGGTTTGGCATAAACTGGGTAACGGTACTCGTCGTCTGCTTGATGGCGCAGTTCGATCACTGGTGAGAAATAACCTGTGAACAGGACATTGCCTTTATCATCGCCACCGCCTAACTGGGCTATCTGAATACCATAATTACCTAGATCGGCAGGGTCACCACTTTGCAAAGCCCAAGCTTCTAGTTGCTGATACAACGGCTGATAAACACTGGCCATAGAAGGAGAACGCTCAACCACCTGTTTCGCCTGCTGCGAGAATGCATTGAGATTTCTTGGCGCATTAGAATGAACGGTTTCGGCTTTATTGAGGGTTTGGCTAAATTCACCATCAAGGTACTGTTGCCCTCGGTCTGTTGGCGGTTGCTGCGCACAGCCAGTAATGGCAATAGCCACACCGATAGATAGGATTTTTTTGAACACGAACTGAATTCCATTAGTTAGATAAACTCAGGATGACAAAGGGAAAAGCAGCGTGCAAGAAGGTTTTTGTAAATTCGAATGATGTGGGCAAGAATCACCCACACCCTATCCATCTACGGCTCGGTCACATTGATAAATGTAGATTCATAATGGGCAGGCGCTATTCGCCGAAGCTTAGTCATGGCCTGATCGACCACTCGAAACACATGTCGCTCTTCCCCCAGCATAAATGAGAGTTCAACACCATCAAACTTATACTCGGAGCTGACCAAACGCCGATCGACGTAGACACCATCGGCGGTCACAACAAACGAGTCGGCAGCATAACCTGCAACATTTTGCTCCACCCACTCACCAAGAACTTTCTGCTGATATAAAGCCAGTTGTGCTTGCTGCTCTTGATAGACGTGATATCCGGCAAAGCCTACGCCGACTAAAATCGAGGTCAGTAGCCCCCAAATTCGGATATAGTAAAAAAACTCACGCTTAGTTTTTGGAACAGCGCTGTCACTCATAGTTCTCAACATTAATGGTTAAACTCTTTTAAGCGTAATATAGGCATACAAACTTGAGACATTTATTTTGCAATTTCATCGAATAATTATTGCGAACCAATGAATCTTTAGTCATTATTATCGCATATTTAAACAAGGAAGTTAGCTGTGAAAATAAGAAGTACTGCTCTGGTCAAAGGCTTCCGCCAATCGGCTCCTTACGTCACTGCTCACCGCGACAAAATCATGGTGATCATGTTAGACGGAAATGCCTACCAAGACCAAAATTTTAACAACATTATCAGTGATATCGCCCTGTTGCATAGTCTCGGAGTGAAAATTGTACTGGTTCATGGAGCAAGACCTCAAATTAACCACAGCCTTGAGCAAAAAGGAATTAATTCAAGCTATCACAAAGGGATACGCATCACAGATGAGCAGACTTTATACCAAGTGATGCAATCTGCTGGTCAAATGCAACTCGATATTACTGCAAGACTATCGATGTCTATGAGTAATACCCCAATGGCAGGTGCTCAGCTTAATGTCGTCAGCGGCAACTTTATTACCGCCCAACCACTGGGTATCGATGAAGGTATCGATTACTGCCACAGTGGGCGGATTCGTCGTATCGATGTTGATGGCATTACCCGCATGCTCGACCTTGGCTCCATCGTACTGCTTGGCCCTATCGGTAGCTCGGTGACCGGCGAGAGCTTTAACCTTCCTTCAGAAGATATTGCAACCCAAGTGGCAATTCGACTCAAAGCCGATAAGTTGATCGGCTTTAGCTCGCAACATGGTGTACTTAACGAAGCTAACGATGTCATTGCCGAGCTCTTCCCACACGAAGCCCAGCAGTGCTTAGAGCGACTAAGCCCTCAAGAGCAGCAATCAGGCTCAGCACGATTCTTAAAAAGTGCGATCACCGCCTGCCGTGCGGGTGTTCCTCGTAGCCACTTAGTCAGTTATCAGCTTGATGGTGCTTTAATCCAAGAGCTTTTCTCGCTCGACGGGATTGGTACCCAAGTGGTGATGGCCAGTGCCGAGCAGATCCGCCAAGCAACCATTGATGATATCGGTGGTATTTTAGATCTTATCCAACCGCTTGAAGAACAAGGTATCCTGGTACGTCGCTCACGCGAGCAACTAGAACAAGAGATCCATCAGTTCACCATCATAGACAAAGATGGGCTGATCATAGGGTGCGCCGCCCTCTACCCGTATCCGGAAGAGCAATCGGCAGAAATGGCTTGTGTTGCCATTCACCACGACTATCGCGATGGCAACCGTGGCGTGCACCTGCTCAAGCATCTACATCAGAGGGCCAAACAATTATCGCTGAAGAATTTGTTCGTATTAACCACACGCAGCTTGCACTGGTTCTTGGAGCAGGGCTTTGTTGAAGTAGATGTATCGGCCTTACCGAAACAAAAACAGGGCTTATACAACTTCCAGCGCCGATCTAAAATCTTGCAACTGGAAATACAATCTTAAAAATTGCAGTTCCGATATTTAAGCCCATGAAATATAGTCAATTTATTAATTTCATTAATTTCTGACGAAATATTGACTATCTTTTCACCACCACACTGGTACAATCACGCCCGCTGCACTTACCGTGCAGCGTTTTTTATGGGGTCATTTACCCTTACCACACGGAGGTTTGGTCAACCGCACTTAATTGGCTTTGCTAAATTTAAGCCATTTCGCTGACCATCATGCTTGGATGCTAGCTATCACTATTGCGAGCATTGATAATGAAAACCATCATTTGTAATTCAGCACAAAGCTTCTGGGATATGGCTGACAACCAATTTCTCGAAGGACAAGACGTGCATTGTGTATTCCCTGTTGATGAGAGCATGAAGCGCTTTATCTTGTCGTACCAAAAGCGCTGCAATATCAAAAATATCTCTTTTTCTGATGTTTTTGAACGCCCATTGATGCACTCAACCGTTCAACCTGCTCAAGCCGCTAACTAAGCGCCGCTGAGCAAATTGAATTGGCGCCATGGATGGTGATTAACCTAACAACTTATCCCCTAAGTTGCTGCGCTAAACCACTGCTTCGCTGAGTTTTCAGTCGCACCGCTCTTCGCAACACCTCATCACTACCAAATAGATCAAGCTGCTTTTTCGCACGAGTCACACCTGTATATACAAGCTCTCTGGTCAAAATAGGAGAGGGCTTGGCTGGTAGCACCATAATGGCGTGTTCAAACTCACTGCCTTGAGACTTATGAATTGTCATTGCATAAGCAGTTTCGTGTTCAGGCACTCGACTTGGCAACACTCGTTTGATGGTGCCATCGGGCAGCTCAAAATAGACTCTAAGCCTTGGCAAGGGATCACTGCTATCAAGTAAACATAAACCGATATCACCATTGAATAGGCCCAGAGCAGGGTCATTTCGAGTCACCATCACAGGCTTACCGTGATACCAATGCTCCTCACCTGTTGGGATCTTCGATTTTCGCTTTAGCTGTGTTTCTATTGCAGCATTTAGCCCTGACAAACCACACTCCCCCTCTCTAACCGCACATAACACCCGACATTTAGCAAAGGCATTAAGCGCCTGTTGGGCTATCGCATCGGTGATTGGCTGCTGAGAGATGTCTAGGTAGGGCGTGTAACCAGTCACAGCTAAATCAACCATGGTTCGGTAAGTCTCTTGGCTCATGGGGTGCTTTGCAATGTCTGCAAAGCCTTTGTTCCATATAACATCAAGATGATCTGATGTGCCTGCATTGATCGCTTTGGCTAATTGACCGATGCCAGAGCGCGCATCGAAACGATAGCTTTTTTGCAGCATACATAGGCAATCACTCATCGCAGACGCTTGGGGCTGGGCTTGCGAAGTCAGAGCATCAAACCCAGTTAAAGTCGCCAACAATTTAGCGTGCTGGGCGGTGTAGCCATCGCTCAAAAAGCTGCAGATATCGCCAAGCACTGCTCCAGCTTCAACCGATGCCAACTGATCTTTATCGCCAAGTAGAATTAACCTAGCATGAGCTGGCATCGCTTGGGCGAGCTTATACATCATGGGTAAATCCACCATGGAGGCTTCATCCACCACCAGCACATCAAGATGCAATGGATTGTCTTTGTTATGACGAAACTCAGCGCTACCCACCACAGAACCTAGCAAGCGATGCAATGTGCTGGCTTCGGTCGGGATAGCTTGTTTGGTCTCTGGAGCCAATGGAAGCTCGTCAATGGCGCTACCTATCGATTCGGTTAAGCGGGCAGCCGCTTTACCTGTTGGCGCCACTAGCTTTATGTCTAACTTCTCATCCGCTTGCTGGACCAATGCGGCAAGCAACTTGGTCACAGTGGTGGTTTTGCCCGTGCCCGGCCCACCTGATATCACAGTAAATCGGCGGGTCAATGCCGTCGCTGCAGCCACCTTTTGCCAGTTTAAACAAATAGATAAAGGCACCAACACATCTAGCTTAGCCAAATCCTTTACTGACTTTGCACTCATAAGCACTTGGTCGATGGTAGGCCAATCCAACCCTTGTGAATCCACCACATCGAGCAAGTCACACACCAACTGTTGTCTTGCAACTTGCGAGCGTTCTTGACCATGGGTTAACGCATTAAATAGATACTTATACTCTCGGCAAAACAGGATATCTAAATCCTGACGCAGTTTGGTTTGCTGATCACCAGTGAGTGCAATTGATTGGGCACACAGACTCAAAAAGTCAGCCAGTTCACTCTCATAACGCCAATAACGATTGAGATAAAGACTGTTGTCTCTTAGTACCAGCGGGGTCGGTTTAGAGCCATCACTGACGCACTCTGATTCTTGCAGTGCTTGCTGCCATAACGAATGGGAAAAACGTGCTTGTAGCCGTTCACCGGAATCTCCGAACAAACCAAAACGCTCGGCAACATTTAAATCATCAAGCGGTACACAGATATGCCCTTTGCCAAGCTCAAAGCTCACCAAACCTGCAAGAAACCCAACCAACTCAGGCTGCTTAGTTTCGAGTGATGCGATAAACTGACCAAACTGGAGATCCAACTGGCGTACCACGCCAACGTGGCAAAGCTCTTTTAAGGTATTAAGCATGGTTTACCTCACCATCAATCAACGTATCTAACTGCTCAATAAATGCCTGTTGAGGCTGGGTAAAGAACACCCCATGGTCACCTTGTCCGTCCATACCTCGCAAGAATAGGTAGTAAACACCGCCAAAATGGGTGTTGTAGTCATAATCTGTAATGCGCGATTTCAAGAAACGATGCAGGGCTAGCGCATAGATTTGGTACTGTAAATCATAACGGTGATCGGCCATCGAATCTTGCAATGCCTGACCGTGGTAATGCTCCACTGTGTCACCTAAAAAGTTGGATTTCCAATCCAGAACATAAAACTTACCGTTGCTCTCAAACACTAAATCAATAAAGCCCTTGAGCATGCCTTTCAATGGCATAAAACCGAGCGCTCCTGCTTGCTTGGACAGCTCATCAAACTGATGCGCTAAAGGGTTAAACTCTGCTGATGACAAGATCTTAATCGGCAACAAGAACTCCATTTCAACCAATCGTTGAGATTCAGGGATCTGATTGAGCACTATCGATGTCGGTGCCAGTGGTGTTGCTAAGACGTTATCCACCAATTGAGTTAATACAGGCAGCCACTCTGCGTCATATTGCTCGCGATCGAGCAGATCTTGGATGATCGCCTGAGTCTGCTCATTGCTAGCAGGTAAGTTAAAGTCCACTTCTTCAAAAAGGGTGTGGAGGAAGGTGCCCGGTCTTGCCCCTTTAGGGAAGGTAAAAATGGTTCGCTCTTCATCCAAGTTATGCCCTAGATCTTTAGCGGCTGCGTCTTCATCAATCTTAACCAGATCAAAATCCGAGGCATTTTGCTGACCATGACTGCCTTGCTTGACCAGCCCTGAGTAGCTGCTGATCCGCCAATCTCGCTCCACTTTGCCAGCAAATTGTTTGGCGGAAAGCTTAGGCATTTCCACTTGCTTGGCCAGATACGGAAACTCTGGCGGTGATGGTAGGCTAACATGCGCCATCACAGGTTGATCTTTGATTAACTCATCGATACAGGCCGATAGTTCACTTGCCGATTTGCTCTCACCTTTTTGGATAAGGTAACCAATGGCACTTTTTTCAACCCCTGTTGGGTCTTTTGATGAACGGCCATTACGGATCGGCGTTAGTCCAACATAGCAGCCGTACACGGCGCGGGTAAGCGCAACATAAATTAGGCGCAAATCTTCTGCGATTCGCTCTTGGTCGGCTTGCTCAATAGACTCTGGCGCTTTGAGCAAATCAACCACAGTATGGCCTGACTCTTGATCATGATAACGCCCTTCACTCGCGGCACGGTAAGCACAGGCAAACGGCACAAAGACTAAGTCATACTCAAGCCCCTTTGACTTGTGAATGGTAACGATTTGCACCAGGTTACTTTCCGATTCAAGGCGCTGAATTTGCTCATCACCACCAGTTGCTAGCCCTTGCTGAATGTCATAGATGGTTTCCGCCATCCAACGCACTAGTGCGTGATCACTTTCAACATCCATCGAGGCTTGTTGCAACAGTTCGGCCAAATGGAGCAAATCGGTCAATTGACGTTCGCCATCTTGTTGGTGCAATAAACGCTCGGCGATATGATGCTTCACCATCACCGCACGGATCATCGGCATCACACCACGCTGTTGCCACAGCAAGCGGTAATCTCGAAACTCATTGAGCAGACTCTCCCAGCGGTTCTCATCTCGATTTAGCTCATCAAGATCCAATGTCGACATGGCGATCAACTGACTCGCGAGGCAAGCACGCAAAGTGCGATCATCCTCAGGGTTAAGTACCGCTTGCAGCAGTCTCAGTACGTCAAAACTCATGTTGCTGGCAAACACACTGTCTCGATTAGAGAGGTAAACACTGGCAATACCTTGCTCCGCCAGTGCTTTTTTCACCATTTTGCCCTCGTGCCCCGTGCGCACCAGTACAGCAATATTGCCCGCTTGAATCGCCTGTTGTTTTTCGCCTTTGGCCAGCCAAGCTTTTTTATTGTCTGCCGATGTCAAAATATGCTGGATCTGAAAAGCAGTCGCATCGGCTAACTGCTCTAGATAATCCCCTTTCGCAACGGGTTGCATCTCTTCATCTTCATACAGCCAAAAATTCAACGCCGCTTGGGGCTGACCATCACATACCCACAGCTTTTGATCTGCGCCCGGCGAAGCATCGACTGGATGAAAAGGAATGTCTTGATCGTAGATAAAAGGTTTATCTGCGTGAGCAAATATCCCGTTGACTGCCGACACCATCGCTGCCGTCGAGCGCCAGTTTGTGCCTAAGGTATAGTGATCGCTCACTTCATTGCGGGCACGAATATAGGTAAAGATATCTGCACCACGAAACGCATAGATCGCCTGTTTAGGGTCGCCAATCATAAACAAGCCGCACTGGTTGTCAGGCAGATAGATACGACTGAAAATGCTGTACTGGAGAGGGTCGGTATCTTGGAACTCATCGATCATAGCCACCGGGTACAGTTTACGTATCCTCTCAGTAAGCAGACCTTGTTCATCCAGATCGACCGCAGCGCTTAACTGGGTCAATAGATCATCAAATGAAAGCCAGTTACGCTCACTTTTGGCTTTTGCCAACATGGCACGACACTCCACCACGGCATGAGATAGAAGTGGCTCTTTCAGACTCGATGAATTCGCTAGAAACTCGTGGATAGCGACAAAAACGGCATGGCGAGGCGGCTCGCCTTTTGGCGTTTTATCGATTAAAACCTGTTGGTCAAAGCGCTCTATGTTGCTAGGTAGGCGTAAACCTGTGTTGTCATCTGCAGCCCACAAGCATACTTGCTCAAACCAGTTGGGCAAAGATTTCTTGGTGTAACTGCGTTTGTTCACCCCTGATGAGGCAATAATGTCCAACAGATCGTCTTGCGACTCCCGCCATAAACTTTTTAACGCTTTGATAGAGGCGAGTTGCTCTTGGTGAGCCGCTTCCAACCCACCTTGTAGTGGTGAGATATTAAATTTCACTTCGCTGCCAGTCAGGTAAGGGGCGACTTCAGTTAACAGGGCTTGTGGCGTTGTCCAGTAATCTCGAACTTGGGTAGATAGCTCCAAGCCTAGCGGGTAGAAGTGTCTGCGCCAGTAATCGGCCACGACTTGCGCTTTAAGCTGACTTTCATCAGTGACAAACTCATTGTTAAAACGACTGCCTGATTCGAAAGCATTTTGCGTTAGCATGCGCTGACAAAAGCCGTGGATAGTATAGATGGCCGCCTCGTCCATTTGACGCTCGGCGTTGAGCAGTAGCTGCTGAGCATAGGCCTTATCTTGCACTTGCTCCAACAGTGGCTTTATCACAGGGTCTTCGCTGTGTTGGCGAGCAAAAGCCAAGCGAGCCTGGTGAATGCGAGCTCGGATCCTGTCTTTAAGCTCAGCTGTTGCTGCTTCGGTAAAAGTCACCACCAAGATCTTATCGACTGTTAGTGGCATTTGATGGCGACTATCATCACTGCCGTGCCCAAGCAGCAGGCGTAAATACAGACCAGCAATGGTAAAGGTCTTGCCCGTACCAGCAGAGGCTTCAATCAAACGAGCGCCATGCAACGGAAAAGTCATGGTATTGAGTGCGCTCGGGCTATTTGTTACCGATGTCATAGGAATTCTTTCTAACCAAATGTGATCAATCACTTAAAAATTAAAACGTCCAACGTTTTGGCTGATTTTATGCGTAGTTGATGCGATCTCGCTCACGGCATGAGTATCATTTTCTCACTAATATCTCTCGCATCGAATTTGGGTACCTCTGACCCTGTGGTCGTACAGCAAGCACCCTACACATAATAATGATTTGCTGGCGACCACCACCCTACTCTTGCTCTTCAAGCGCTAACATAGCGGCCTGCATGACCAATCCAGCTGTTTTCCAAACCTCATCTGACAAGCTTTGATCCCATTGTGGCCAAATGCGTTGGATATATGTATCGCTACCTTCTCCAACAAAAAAGCCGTCTTCAAACGCAGCCGCCATTTTTTTGTGTGCTGACTCTTGTTTGTCATCTAACCACTTACCCTGTTTTACGCATTCGCTCAATCCCGCCAATACGGTTTTAGGGAAGTAAGCCAACGGCTGGGTCAAACCTAAACGATAGAGTCTCAGCAATTCGGCAAGTCGAAGGGTGGCTTCTTCTTTTGGCATTGGTGCAAATTGATAATGCACCACACCTTCTTTTTTAGCGTAGCCAATCAAATGCGTTTTTTTAGCCTCGCCTGTCGCCGCCAAGCACAGGTGATCAATCCACGCCGCCAGTATGTCTTGAGAACGAATACTACCCACACGATAGCGCAACATGCCTGATTGATAGATCTGCTTTAACCAACCGCTGAGGTTCCAAACTTCTCCTTCAACCTCAATTGCTAGTGCCACCTCAACGTCCTCTTGAGGAGTGTAAATCAGTGCATTGATGGTACTAAATAGGTCATCTACCTGTTTGCTTACTGAGCGAAACTCAAGCTCTCCAAAAGCACCTACGGGTAAGCGTCCTTGAGCTTTTTGGCCATCAAAGTATGTGGTTGCAACGTCTGGATTATTTGGCTCTGCCAATTTTGCTTGCAGCAGCTCGTTCTTGAGCTGATAGCTGGTCAATCCGCCTAGAGTAAACGGCTCTTCACTTTCCAGCGCCGCTTTCGGTACAGAGAAAAAGACCTTAAGTCGACGATTAAAGAAATACTGCACAGGCAAACGCCAAAAACGCTGAAGCTCTGCCAGCTCTAGTGTGTAGGGTGGTGTGACATCCCAAAATGCATCTTCTAGTGCATGGTTAAAATCGTCACTGGCTTTACCTTCTCGATTAGCTACAGGCAGCCATTCGCGTGCGTAACTCGGTTGCGCACCAGTAAATGCACTTGGACTGAACGGCATCATGGCGTGATGATGAGTCAAACTGGTCACCAAGGCTTGACCTGAGCGATCCACATCCAAACCTTGATCTTGTTGGTAACAGTAGTTCTGAGCGCAATACTCCATAAGCTCGGTGACCAATACCGAAGGAATACGCTCGCTATTGTCTTGAATCGAACGACCGACATAACTGATATACAGTGACTGTTGAGCTGAAAGTAAAGCCTCTAGGAACAGATAGCGGTCATCGTCACGGCGCGACCTATCCCCTGCTCGAGTGCGACCGACCATCAAATCGAACCCTTCTGGCGGTACGCTGCGAGGATAAGCGTCATCATTCATCCCAAGTAAACAGACCAGATTAAAAGGAATCGAACGCATTGGCATCAGGGTACAGAAGTTGACTTGCCCAGCGAGAAAACGCTGACTGACTCGACTGCCAGAGAGCCTATCATCAAGGTAACTACGGATCACACTCGGACTTATCGCTTGATCAAAACGAGCATCTTCCAACTGCTCATCCAAATGGCTTATTGCATCACGAATGTGTTTTAGCGCCAGTTCATCTTGCAAATCTGGGGCAAAGAAATCATCTAACATGCAGTAAAGCACATCTCGCCACAAAGTGATTGCTTGGGTTTTATCCAGTCTCTGACGGTATTCAATTAAGGTACTTACATAGTGGGCAAGCTTGCCTGCAAGCTCTGCGTCCATACCCTGTACTTCATCGAAAGGCGCAATGGCCCCTGCTCCATCAGCAAACAAACCGGCTTGCTCAGGCATGGCGTAGCCCAGCAGCGCTCGACGCACACCAAACAGCCAAGTGTTTTGACCCAAGGTCGGCAAATCAAACGAGCCAGAAGTAGTATCATCTAACCCCCAACGAACGCCCATTTGCTCAATCCAAGTTTTGGCCAATTCAAACTGATGATTATCAAAACCAAAATGAGCAGAGATCGCAGGAACTTCGAGTAGCTCAAGCAGCTCTGATGCCTCACAACGGCTTTGCGGCAATGCCAATAACTGAAGAAATGCATTCAACAGTGGGCTTTCTTGAGTGGCGCTACGGTCTGAGATAGAAAATGGAATGTAGCGCTCGCCCGGTGCATTACCAAATACGGCTTGGATGGCTGGGCTGTATGCATTGATGTCCGCCACCATCACAATCACATCTCGGGGTTTGAGAGTCGGGTCTTTTTCAAACATTGCCAGCAGGTTGTCGTGCAACACCTCAACCTCACGCATGGCACTATGACAGACATGCAGTTGCAGCGAGCTGTCATTTTCCGCTACCACTTGTTTGTGCAAGCTATCTGTGAGCTTGTCATCATCTTGATGCTCGGTCAGGTTCAAGATATCACTTTGGATCTGCCCCAACAGAGTCGAATTATCCACGTCGACAAACGCTTCGACTTCTTGCGCTTCTAGCTGGGAAAGCAGATAAAGGTTATCTCGCCCTAGTTTTCCCATTGAAGCCAGAAGCCCATTGCCGACTTCTTGCAGGTGCAGGTTTTCTTCCATTGAACCTTTAAGCTGTGGCGTTTCCCCCTGATAGCTAAGCTCTCCTTGCTTCCACTCCACATGCTGGCGTGAACGTGCGGCGACTTTCGCTAGATACTTACGGTCTCGCACTTCACCCCAGTAATACCGGCAAGGGTTAGTAAACATCAAATGCACATCGATGTGCTCACCTAATGCTTTTAAAGCGTCCATATACCTTGGCGGCAATGAAGAAATACCAAACACAAACAGACGTTCAGGCAGCTGCATATCACCTTGTTCAAACTTATCAAGGTGGGCAATAAAGTCTTGATACATGTTGGCACGATGGTAGTGCGACTGCTTAAGTTCTAATGTCTGCTCATAAAGTTCCCGCCATAGAATTGGCTGCCAAGGCTGCTCCTCTTCTAGCTCAGCGACATCTTCTCCTCGCTCCCATGCAGCAATCCACTCTGGTCGATACACTAGATAGCCATCGAAGATATCGGCCACTTTTTCTGCCAACTGATAAAGTTTGCTGCTATCAGTATCATTGTCCAAATAGCGTTTGAGTGGAGAAAATAGCGGCTGCTCTAGGTGCTGTGGCAATAGCGTCATCAGCTTCCATGTCATGGCTTCTTTATTGAAAGCACTGCGCTTGGGAACATCTGGCAAGACTTTGGTGAACATGTCCCATATAAAGGTCGCAGGTAGGGGGAAGTCGATATTTGCCGCCACACCGAACTCTTCAGCCAGCGCCATTTTTAACCACTGAGACATACCCGGACTTTGCACCAGTATTTGCTCAGATTTAAAAGGATGAGAAATCGGCTCGATGCGGATTAGTTCCACCAGCAACGACTTGAGTAGGTCAACTTGATTGGAGTGATATACAGTAAACACTAGAGGCTATTTTCTCAGAATTTGAATCATTTGAGAGTAACACAGGCATAAGAAATTCGCCCAAGCCAAGGCTCGTTTTAGCGTTCAACTGAACAAAAAAGCACTCAATTTGTGCTTTGAAAAATATTCAGCAAAGTTTACATTGAGCTTCCCACTGTTAAGAGATGTTGAACCTATGGCGGCTTCGCTTAAACAACTGACCGTGTTTGTCACGATTGCTCGTGAAAGAACCATTACCGCAGCAGCAGAAAAGCTGTTTTTGACCAAAGCAGCAGTGAGCATGGCACTCTCCGAGCTTGAAAAGCAGCTCGACCAATCCCTGTTTGATCGGGTCAATAATCGTTTGGTGCTCAACAGCCAAGGTAAAAAGCTGCTGCCGTTGGCCGACGAGCCCTTGCATCGCTCAGACGATATCTCCAGCTTGTTTAACAGCAACCAACCCTTAACCGGGGCGCTGCACTTGGGTGCCAGTGATACTATTGGCAATCAGGTGGTGCCTTTTTTGCTGCAAGATTTTCGTCTCGATTGTGGGCACACCAATCAGGCACTGTTTATCTCTAACAGTGCCCAAATTTGCCAAAAGCTACTCGACTATGAGTTAGATGTGGGCTTCATCGAGGGCAAAACCCATCACCCAGAACTGATCGCCACCCCTTGGTTTGATGACACCATGTGTGTGATTGCCGCCGCAAGCCACCCACTCGCCAATCAAGAAGCGCTCACCACCAGCTCGTTGGAACACTCCGATTGGATATTACGCGAGTCAGGCTCAGGCAGCCGGGAGTTTTTCTTGCAAAGAATCGCCCCCAGAATAGACACTTGGCATGAAGCCTTTGAGCTGAATACCACAGAAGCGATCATTAATGCCGCAAGCGCTGGCTTGGGACTTGCCTGCTTATCAATGCGCTCGGCGCGCTGGGCAATTGAAGATGGTCGAGTGGTCGCCCTAAACTTGCCACTCGATATGCAAAGAAGGTTTTGGCTCTTACATCATAAAGAGCGTTATCAAAGCCCTTTGATGGCGCAGTTCTTGAAGTTCTGTGCCGCTTGGCAAGGTGAATACTAGCGTTTTTTCGCCAGCCAACGGTCAAGTTGGTTAGCAAAGTTTTGTTTATCTGCTTGACCTAAAGGCGCTGGTCCTCCTGTTTGTACACCACTGCTGCGCATCGTCTCTAAAAAGTCGCGCATATTAAGACGAGATTTAATATTCTCAGTGGTGAACAACTCCCCACGTGAACTCAATGCCAGTGCACCTTTATCAATCACTTCAGAGGCCAGTGGAATATCACTGGTGATCACCAGATCCCCTGCTTCCACTTTCTGAACAATCTCATTATCTGCCACATCAAAGCCACTTTGCACTTGCTGCATCTTTACATAAGGCGACGGAGCTAAACGCAAAAACTGGTTGGCCACAAACAAGGTGTCTGTTTGAGTACGGTGCGCCGCACGCACAATCATTTCACGAATAGCCACAGGGCAAGCATCAGCGTCTACGTAGATTTTCATAAAGGGTTCGGTGGTGGTTGGGAAATTTGCGAGTATCTTAGCATATTCGGACGCTTGATTTCGGTAAACGGTAAACGGGTGCTGCGCTCACGGCCAAGGGCACGGACAGTGACAAAAAGTAACCTATACGTTTACCGACATGCCGTTCGCCGTTTCCCGACTTCCCCCACAACTCTCCCGCTCCAACTGGACTTTATTTGCTTGAATCTGTATAAACACCCAGTAGATTTTTAATATTATGAGGATAAACCATGGCTGTTATCGTCAAGTACGTGGTGGAGCGCAATGGAGAAGAAAAGATGACTTTTACCTCTAAGGCTGAAGCCGACGCTTATGACAAAATGTTGGATATGGCCGATGAGCTATTTACCCTGTTGGGTGAGAGTGAGCTTATCGAAGATGAATCCAAGCAAGAAGAGCTATCGCTTTACTTAGCAAAACATAAAGAAGACGTACTATACGCACTAGGTGCGAAGAAACGTAAAGCGCCAGCAAAGCCTAAAGCGGTTGCTGATGTTGCTCAAGAAGATGAAGCAAGCGAAGACGCTGCATAATCCTCAAGTTTTTATGAAATAGCCAGCATTGCTGGCTATTTTTCTTTCTAGCGATATTATATCGCTCATCGGACAGCTCATATCGATTGGCAGACGATCGGCTGAAATGACCTTTTCACCTTCAGCGATGCTCTCTATGATGCTTTTAAACCAATTTAAGATTGCAGCTCCCAATGGAATAGCTGCAAGCTCAACAACTATTAATGGAGACCTGACATGGCACACTTTTCTTTGGCGTTTGGTAGCGCGACTAAAAACCGTGATGGCAAGATCATCGAAGCATTCTTCCCTGCACCAGTGCTTAACCCAAGTGATGCACTAGTATCAGCTCTGGCTGAAGTAGCGGGCTACGAAAGTGGTAACCAAGCGATTGAAATTGAAGCATCTCAAGCTCAAGCGTTAGCAGCGGCTTTCGAAGCTAATGACCAAGCGGTCAACGCAACTTTTGCAGCAAAAGCTGCAAACTCAGATCAGCCTCTTGTGTTAGTTATCCTTGAGTCAGATGCAAAGCCTGAGTCAGTGGCAGAGGGTTTCCTTAAGCTACAACTTATCTCTCATCGTCTAGTCAAGCCACACGGCACAGTACTAGACGGTATCTTCGGCCTTCTGCACAACATCGCATGGACAAACCAAGGGCCTATCGATCTACCAGAACTGCCTGAGCGTCAAATGGAAGCTCGTCTAGCTGGTGAAACCCTAAGCGTAGATTGTGTTGATAAGTTCCCTAAAATGGTGGATTACGTTGTCCCAACTGGCACTCGTATTGCGGATACTTCTCGCGTACGTCTTGGTGCGCACGTGGGTGAAGGTACTACCGTAATGCACGAAGGTTTCATTAACTTCAACGCTGGTACTACTGGTGTGAGCATGGTTGAAGGCCGTATTTCTGCAGGTGTTGTGGTTGGTAACGGCTCAGACATCGGTGGTGGTGCATCTATCATGGGCACTCTATCTGGTGGCGGTACTGTGGTTGTTTCTATCGGTGAGAACTCACTGCTTGGCGCAAACGCAGGTCTTGGTTTCCCAATGGGCGACCGTTGTACTATCGAATCGGGTCTATACGTAACCGCTGGCTCAAAAGTACAAATGCTAGATAGCCAAGGTAAAGCTGTCGAAGTAGTTAAAGCACGTGACCTAGCTGGCGTACCAGACCTACTATTCCGTCGTAACTCAACAACAGGCCAAATTGAGTGTCTAACCAATAAGACGGCGGTTGAGCTAAATAGTGAGCTGCATAGCAATAACTAAGTTCAAGTCAAAAAATTGATGAGAAGCCAGCCAATTAGGTTGGCTTTTTTTTGTTTATAGATTACAAAAAAGAGTTTTTATCTAATTCAATAAGTTATGCAAGCACTGAAAAAAGTCTTCTACCGTGATAGGTGGTTATACCTATTATCTGTGAGCATCGTACTGCTAGATGGATTACTACTGTGGGTAACAAATAACTGGGAATATTTCGAAATTTCTTGGTACATAGACCTATTTCCCAAAGCGACACTCGTGACTTTACTTATTGTAGTCATTGGGCAACTTATCTACCTGGTAGGTATTCGCCACCCCAGTCCGTTAGGCTTTTATTGGCGGCAACTTAAGAGTCTACTTAAACACTGGCCTGAGTGCGTAAACTTCATATTGTTAAGTATTGCTTTCTCTTGGACTTTTTCAGCTTATACCTCAGTAAAGTCAGCGATTCCATCGATACTCCCTTATTCGATGGATCCAATTTTCGTCCAACTCGATAAGTGGCTACATTTTGGCTTGTCGCCATGGCAAATATCTCATGACCTGTTTTCAACCGCATATGCAACTGGAGTTATCAATCTACTCTATCAGATCTGGTTTGCGGTAATTTGGTTATTCTTAGTTGGCTCTATGGCACTAGTCATAAAACCTAAATTGAGGCAAAGCGCCCTACTTGGGTTCATCGCCGTTTGGTTTATTAATGGGACTTTATTTGCATTACCACTGTCATCAGTTGGGCCTGTTTTCTACAACCACATTTACCCACCGCTGGAAGAGTTTTCGAGCTTGATGAACCAGCTTGAAGAACATCATCAATGGCTGATAGATAGTGGTAGTTCACTAAAAGTTTGGTCCCTTAACGTACAAGACAAATTATGGACAGCTTACTCTACTCAAACCAATATGACCGGGCAGGGCATATCAGCAATGCCCAGTATGCACGTATCAACTACCTTCTTAATAACTTTAGCTTTGTGGTCATTTAACCGCTGGGCAGGTGCTATGGGGATACTATTTACCTTATCAATCTTAGTAGGCTCGGTGCATCTTGGGTGGCATTATGCCATTGATGGCTACCTCAGCTTAATAACCACTTACTGCATTTGGAATTTGATTGGAAAACTAAGCAAAAACCAAGTCCTGTAAAGCTTCAATGAATATTTCTTTAGTCTGGCTTCCACTAATCAAGTGCTGCTGGTTAACCACTAGTGCAGGTACCGCATGCACACCTAGTGATAGCCATTGTAGCTCTTGGTCTTCTACTTTTTTATTCCACTCTTCACTGCTTAAGACGCTTTCTACATCATCACCAGGTAAGCCAACTTTTTTACAGCAACGTTTTAATACATCATGATCTTCGATATTCTCACCATGGCTGAAATAGGCTTCAAACAGAGCAACCTTCAGCGCATGCTGTAAACCACTCTCAATCGCCCACAGAAGCAATATATGAGCCTTTCGGGTGTTGTAAATCATTGAGGATGAATCAAAGTTGATTTCTCCGTTGGCTGACAACGCAAGCTGACTCAACTGCTCAAACTGTGCAGTGATCTGTTCTGGGGTTAAACCATAGCGCTTATCAAGAAACAAAGGTAACGGAACGCCTGACTCAGGAAGATCAACACTAAGCTCAAACGGCTGCCACGTCAGAGTGATATCCAGCTTGTCATCTAAGACCTCTATGGCTCGGGCCAAATTCAGGTAACTGACATAACACCAAGGGCATGTCACGTCTGCGATAAAATCCAGCTCTACAATCGGTTTAGCCATGTCATCTTCCTTTATATCTTAAGGGCGGTTCGATCTAAGCAAGATAATAAAACAAAAATCGCTAGCGCCTACATTTTTATCCTAACTTATTGAAAGATATCACCTACAACACTGCATAATCGTCTTTCGTAGCCAGAGGTTCTTTTCGTTTGAGTCTGCGTGTTTCGACCATACCAAACTGATATCAAAATCCGGCACTTCAATCGGAGGAAGGCAGTTTTCCAGCTGAGAGTTATAATCCACTAACTTTGCCATACGACTCGGCACCACCGCTAACATCGCTCTATCAGCCAGTAAGCGTCCAACAGTAAGAAAGTTACCAGCAGCAACTCTTGCCTGCCGAGTGTGCCCTTGTTCCTCTAGGATCTTATCTACTGGTGAGCTGAGCTGACCATTTGGACTCACCAAAGCATGTGGATATCGCAAATAATCATCAAGGCTAAGGGGAGTTTTTACACTAATTCGATTAGGATCAAACAAACAAACGTGCTGCTCGGTGTAAAGGTGATGGTACTGAAACTTGCTGTCTAGATCAGAAAAACTCCCGATAATCACGTCTAACTTGTCACTCTCAGCTCTAATGACATAGTTAGTGCGATTGACATTAATGAATGCGATCTGGCACTGAGGAGCCTGTTCAGTGATGCTATCAAATATCTTTGGTCCAAAAATGAACTCCGCATAGTCTGTCAAACCAATTCGACAAACCCCTTGATAATGTTCAGGCTCAAAATGCTGATGAGTAAGAAAATTATTTTCAATTTGCGTCAGGATTTGCTTTGCAATTGGAGCGAGCTGAGTCGCTCGCTCTGTCGGTAACATTTTGTGCCCTCTTCTCTCAAAAAGTGGGTCACCCAATAAGTTTCTAAGTTTTGCCAGTGAATGACTCATCGCACTTTGACTGACAAACATTCTCTGCGCAGCTTCCGTAACACTTTGTGTTTCATACAAAGCAATAAAGCTCACCATCAAATTTAGATCTACCGATTTCCAAGATCGATCAAACGCCGCCATATACCCTCTCAAACCTATACTATTCATAGATAGTATCGAAACTATCAATTTGAGTCATTTAGATTTCCTAATTAGAGTAGACAAAACTAATCATGAGTCGTTTAACATGTGGTCAATATTTAGAATATTTTTCGGGTTGGGTTGGGTGAGCTTTGGCGGGCCGGCTGCGCATATCGGTTACTTTCGTCGAGAGTTTGTAGAGCAGCGCCAATGGCTAAGTGATGACGAATACGCTCAACTGGTCGCATTGAGTCAGTTCCTACCTGGCCCAGGCTCAAGTCAGGTCGGTTTTGCGGTGGGTTACCAAAAAGGTGGGCTTGGTGGCGCAATCGCCGCTTTCTTAGGGTTTACCTTGCCTTCTATTATTTTAATGTTGGTTCTCGCTATTCTCAGCAGCCAAATCACCGATACCGCCTTGTTTCAAAACATCATTCACGGGTTAAAATTGCTCGCTGTAGTCGTGGTTGCCGACGCGATTTGGGGGATGTATAAGAACTTTTGCAAAACGGAGCTTCGTGTAGGCTTGTGCTTTGCTACAGCGGGGGCACTGCTTATCTTCCCTAGCTTATTTATGCAAATGGCCGTGTTAATTATTGCGGCACTAGTGGGCTTCAAGCTCTTACCATCTGAGCCAATACAACAAGAATCTCCGGTAAAGATATCTTGGCGTCCATTAGGATTATTTCTGATCCTGTTATTGATCTTGCCTCTATTTTCGACTGCGATTCCGAGCCTGCAACTGTTTAGTGACTTTTACCAAGCGGGCAGTCTCGTCTTTGGTGGCGGCCATGTCGTCCTACCACTGCTGCAAAACATCGTGGGTGATCAACTCTCTTCTGATCAATTCCTAACGGGTTATGCCGCAGCGCAGGCAGTGCCAGGCCCAATGTTCACTTTTGCCACCTATATTGGCTATCACCTCATGCCGCAAGCCCCTTTTTGGGGAGCACTTATAGCCACTGTTGGTGTCTTTGTTCCAGGCTTCTTATTAGTTTTGGCAGTTTTGAAAAACTGGCAAGTACTCGCAGGCAAACCAAAGCTTGCTGGTGCCATAGCAGGTGTCAATGCAGCTGTTGTTGGCTTACTTATTGCGGCACTTTATAACCCGGTGTTCACCAGCGCTGTCAGTTCGGGGCTTGATATTGCATTGATCCTTGGAGGTTTTTACCTACTAAAACAACGAAAAGTCTCCATCATAATATTGGTTGGGTTCTTCATCATTTCTGGTGTACTAATGAGCTTATTCTGATCTAGATCAAGGGGATGAAGAACTATGAATTTAGTTTCACCAATACACAGCAAACCTTGAGTCTCTCATCTACACTTATGGGGCGGGAATTCAGCTTTTTCCCGCCTTATATGAAGGCCAAATGGAACAAACTTCGGTAGAGGGGGCACATCATGCAAAGTACGGACATCCAACCAGCACTTCCGGTGGAAAATTCTTTAAGCCAACAGTTAGAAAGTATCCACCAAGAGATCCGCACTTTGTTGCCCAAAGTTGACCGTATTTCCTTTACTTTGTATGACTCCCACCTAGATATGTTACGCATCTATGCGGCGAGTGAGATCAGCAACCACCCAAGAGGCACATTCAATCCTATGCATTTGAGTCAGTGTCCAAATCTAAAAATTTGCGCTGACAGCCAAACCCCAAGAGTCATAGACAACTTATCTTCCATCGAAAACCCTCCGAGAAGCTACTCTCAATGGTTACTTGAGCAGGGCTATTTATCTTCATTTTCTGTTCCTTGTTACCATCAGCAAGCATTTATTGGCTTTATGAACTTCAACTCCTTTTCTGCTGAGGTGTTTGATGAAGAGGCCCAGCAACAATTGCAGCCATTTTGTGAGGATATTAAAGCGCTATTTAGTCATGAATACTCTTTAGTCCATACCATCATTGACTCGGTGGAAATGGCGAAACAGCTCTACCCAAGCACGAACCCTGACTCTCATCGACACATGTCTAGAGTGAGTCTATTCGCCCATCTCATTGCACAGGATTTAGCTCAAGCCTATAAATTGGATAATGAAGTCGTGGAACATATCCATTTGTTCTCGAGATTACATGACATCGGTAAAGTCACAGTACCCGATATGATTTTGCACAAGCCCGACCGTCTGTCTAATCATGAACGCTTTATCATGCAAAGTCATATCGATAAAGGCATTAAAATTGTTGAAAATATCTTACGTAAGTTGGGCAATCCTGAACACGTGTGTGTAAACACCCTAAAAGAGATTCTGCTCTACCACCACGAATTTTTGGATGGTTCTGGTTATCCAAATGGACTAAAAGGGGAAGATATACCAATTTCTGCTCGTATTGTTTCGGTGGCGAATATCTTTGATGCACTAACCAGTCACAGGCCATATCAGCAAGCTTGGTGTGTCCCTTCAGCGTTATTGGAAATGGAAAAGATGGTGGCAATGGGCAAGTTAGATGGACATTGTGTCAACGTACTAAGGGACCATCAAGATTACATCGCTGACGTGCTGCAACGCTATCCAGAAATAGATCCAAGAGATGCATAATATCTCTCGCAAGATCATATTAGGCTGATGATAAAAAATAGAAAAGCCCCGATGAGAAAATATCTCATCGGGGCTTTTTAACTTTATCAATAGTTACGTCTAATTAACTTACTGAGCAACCTCAATCAAATCTACACGGCGGTTTTTCGCTCGGCCAGTTTCCGTCAGATTAGTTGCGATAGGCATTTTCTCGCCTTTAGATATCGCCACCAGATTTTTCTTATCAACGCCGTTCTCTTCGAGGTAATCAATGACCTCGTTTGAACGTTTCAGACCTAAGGAGAAGTTATAACTATGGCTACCAATCGCATCAGCGTGACCTTCTACAATCAAATCTGTCGGGGTCTCTTGCAGCTGTTTGGCGACGTTATCCAACACATACTGCGAGCTCTTGGTTAACTGGTACTTGTTAAAGTCAAAGTACACTCGTGCGAAGACTTCCCCGTCATTTTCTACACGAAGACTACTTTTAGACAATAGATACTCAGCACATTCCGAAGTCAAACCAACGCGAGTTAAGCCGTTGGTAATGTAATCGATGGTCGCACGATAACTGCTGTCGGTTTCTAACTGATTAAATGAGCCAGCTTTGAGCACCAGCGTTTTTGGCACACCTAGGGTAACACTCTGCTTGTATTCTGCATCACTAGCATTGCAATACATTTCAAGTGACTGATTCACATCTTCTTGGGCAAATGCTACCGGTGCCATGAAACCTAAGATGGTGACTAAGAGACGTTGTCTGTTTTTCTTATCCATTATCGTACCTTTTATCCCTAAATTAAGTGCCCAATCTCTTCGCTAATGAGCTCTAGTATTTTATTCAAAATTTCGGCTTTGTTTTCTGCTTTAAACACGTTGGCTGAGCCTGCGCAATTTTGTAGTGCAGCGTTGCTCCCAACGTTATAGTCAAAGCCAATTACAGCAATTTTCGAGCTGACTTGATCATTATCTACGCCAACCACCTGCGCATCTAAGGTGTCTCGTATTTTGGTACACATACCGCTATTAACTAAGCCATTTGAAATGCTCTTGTTGGTACTGCTGTAATCTGCACCATCAGATAATACGATCATTAATCTACGCGGATTATTTCCCTTGTTGAGCATCTGTGCACCACGGATAATGCCTTGATATGAAGCTGTCCATCCTGTTGGGCTAAACCCAGAAATCGTCGACTTAAAACTCGTAAAATTTGTCGTTGGTGAAATATCGTAAAAGTTTGCACTGTTGCCATGAGAGTTATATGTGCATGTAGATTTCTCAATGAAGATATTATTGACTGTCAACGAATAACTGACAGAGCCACCACTATATTTCAACTGGTCGACCCAACAACCTACGTTAGACTGCTTCACCATGTGATTGAATCCAACATACGCTACCGTATTGTCATCAACATTTTCTAAGTCATTGAACTTTTGCAATTCATCAACAACATCTTTAATTACGTCGACTAAGTCCAGATATTTATCTTTACTGCCACCGCTCCAACCATTTCCCATTGAACCTGAAAAATCCGACACAAAAACCACATCCACTGCATGGTTTTGATACTTCCTTGAAGTTCCGTCAGCCGAAACATTATAGGACTCTTCTACGGCGGCTAGGTCACCTTGAAACCAAGAATCATGTGTAGATGTAGCGGTAACACTGTACTCGAAAAAACGCGATTCACCATTAACCAAGCCAGTGACGCAATCTGGTATATCCTCGCAAGCTTTTTTAGTTATCTTTAAGTTAGAAACTGGCGTATCTGCACCCAAGTATGCATCTAAATAGGCGTTGGCGATCGCTTGATTAATGGCGCTACCCGCACCACTTCCATCATCATCGTTATCATCATTATGAGCGGCTACAGCCAAACTAGCAGCTTCAAGGCTATCATCCATACGGGCTTTCGCCTGCATAGCTCTTGCTCCATCAGTAGCTAGGCTAAACAAACCAAAAAGTACCGGTACCATAATTGCAAACAGCATAGCGGCATGGCCGGTTTGTTTTCGTTTGATGTTTAGGTACTTCATTTTTACCTCCCTACCAACACAGAGCTGGATGTTACCGTTGTATAATCCAGCCCTAGTAGGTCACCAATCATATTGTCTGTTTCATAGCAAATCGTGACTCGATAAAGAGAAGACATTCTCCCCCAAGTCGTCACGACAGCTAAATCCCCTTGCAGATTTGAAAGCGTTTCATCAACTGCACAAGTTTGACTACCACGTAAGTAAGTCACCAGCCCTTTAGGTGTGTTGTCTGAGTTGTATGTTTGTTCTTCTATTCTTACGCCAAGACTCGCCGCATCAAAGTTACCCATTGAACGGCCAAGCGATGCTGAAATAATGGTGTGCATGGCATCAGCTTCTGAGCCCAACATAACGAACTCACCGTTATAAAGCTGAGTACGTTCTTTTAAGATACTAGCAGCAGAAAAGGAAAGACGGTCCAGTTTGCCTTGTGTTGACAACTTAATGATCACATCTCCACTAAACACAATAAGTAGGCTCATAAACAAGCCTACTACTGCGAACTCAATCATGAACATGCCATGTTGATTAGATCTGGAACTGATCACGCTCGTACTCCTGAACAACCAATACTTCTCGGCTGAATACCGAACTATCAATAAACTGTGAAAACAGTGAGGTATATTCATAACTTATTGAATAAATTGCAATAGTACTATTAGTCTCTGTCCCGCAGCTCGCAGTTTGTTGACCATCGGCAGGCGCACAAACGCCTGCAAAGTTGGTTAAGTCATCAATCGATCCAATAAACTGTACTGTCGCCGTAAAGTTACTTTCATCGACCAAACTCTTCCAAATACTATTGCTGTCATTGAGTACTTGATAGAAAGCTGTGATATAAGTGTCTGTTTCAGTCTTAGCCGACCGAGAAGCTTCAGAAATGGCTAGATCACTGATGGCTGTTACATAAGACATATAACTGACCTCAACCCAAGCAATCAACATGGTCCAAAACAACATAAAGCCGAGAGCAAACTCAACCGTAACCACCCCTCTGTGTTTACTCCGGTACATTTGCCTCTCCGTCCAATCTGTCAGTTGGTAGTGGCTCAACGATTGTAGTAGGTACTACTACTGATGCGACTTGAGTTTCTGCTTCAACCTCAACGCCCGGTTCGACATCGAATTCTTGTTCAACTTCAATGGATGTCGCAGCATTACTGCCCACTTGACCATATGGCTGTGCTGCACGTAAGCCGACGAAGATCATTTCCAACTGTTCATCTGAGTAAGTATTTCCAAGCATCTGCTCGACTTTAGGATAATTACCAAGTTTTGCGTATGCCATGGCAAGATTTGCTTTCACTTGTTCATCTGCAGTTTCGTTAGCATATAGTGACTCAAGCTTAGAAACCGCACCTTGGTAGTCTCCCAGAATTAGGTCAATGACCGCCAAATTATTCTTGATCACAATATCATCATGATAATGGCGTCTCGCTTGATAGAAGTGATAGCGAGCTTGATGAAACTCATCTTGTTGTGATAGCACGAGTCCCAACAAGTTATGTGCTGAGGAGTTTTTAGGTTCTAACACTATCGCTTTAGCAACTGCCTCTCGAGCGGTCTCATATTTTTTTTGGTAGTAATCAACTTGAGCTCTAAGCAGCAAACCTTTAGCCGAACCTAAAAATTCACTATCCATTGTGCTCAACTGAAAATCAGCTGATTCAAAATCTTTGGCATGAATATATTGCTCGACCAGCTTAGCTCTCAATTCTGGAGTCTCATTCTTGAGTAACTCGGATTTATACAAACGGATCAGCTCGCCGTGATTACTCGTTTGTTTAAACATTTGTTCTTTAGATTCAAAGTCTGCTTTTAAGGCCTGCTCTTCGATACCACTGTCTTTAGACGTCGCAGCACATCCTGCCAATAGCAAGATCACTACAATAGTTATCACAGGACCCAAATCTAGCATTACACCTTCTTCCTTTTTAGCTCAGCATTCGCATGATGCCTGGCGCAGTGATTAGAATAACTATGGGCAACATAATGAACAATATAAGTGGCACTGACATTTTCGCTGCCAGTTTCCCAATTTTTTCTTCCAAACCAAGCATTTGAACTTCTCTTATATCTGTTGCCAACGTAGTCAATACACCATAAATTGATGAGCCATACTGTAAGCTTTGATTCAAGGTCATGACAAAGCTTCGCACTTCTGGTGTTGGTACACGTTCATATAACTCTTGCAAAGCGATTTCCAATCCGACTAGCCTAGCTCTATCATTGGTTTTCTTAAGCATGTAGGCCAGATCTTTGTCAAAGTTAGCCATTTCCTTACCCAAGTAACCCATCGATGACTCAATCGTCATACCTGTCTGTACACAAACACCCATCAAATCGAGTAGGTAAGGCAGCTTATTGGATATCTTGTGCTGCAACGCAACACTTCTTTGCCTGAGATACATATCCGGCAGTATGATCACGAGAACCAACCAGATCGACTCATATAAAATATAGTCCATCATTTTCCAATTGAGGCGAAAACCAGCATAAGCAATCGCCCCACCACCAATGATGGCTACTAAGTACTTGATTGGTTGAACAAGGGATGCATACTGAGTGTTGTACATACCTGCTGCGATAAACTTATCGCTAGTATCCGTCGTTGAAGAAACAAATACTTTGTTAAGTCTTTCTGTCGCTTCCTCAATGTAATTGATGGTACCTTTCTCTTCATGAAGTTTAAGGCCAAACTTTCGCAAGTACCTCTTTCTCCTAATATAATCAAATACATAGTAGAAAAGTGTTGCTAGAATAGTAACCAGTGCCCATACAAGTACCAATATTTGTACCGTTGGTCGCATGAAAAACTCGATAACCACTTCCATTATTACCTAACCCCCTTCATCAACATCCAAATGATAGTGATGCCAATAAACTCACTGGTTAACATGTAATAAAGAATGGGCTTGCCTTGCTCATTAAACATGACAAACTCATAATTCTCTGGGCTGAGGTATTGAAGCATTAAAAGGAAGACAAACGGAATGGCCGCAACGATCTTTGCAGAAGCACGGGCTTCTGAGGTCAAGGCGTATTTTTTCTTCTCTATCGCCCTAGCGTCAAACATCAAGCGGTTGAGTCGAGTCATTACGTCCTTAAGTTGGCCACCACGGTGCATATTAGCTCGCAGCGTAATGATGAAAAACTGAAATGAAGCATAGGGGAATCGTTGACATGACTTTCTAAACACATCATCTGGCGACTCCCCCATCTGTAAACGGTCACCCATCACTTTAAATTCAGCGCCGACATCACCATCGAGGGATTTACCTACATAGATAATGGCATGCATAATACTTTCACCAGCTGATACAGCACTTGCCAACATATTAAGTGCGTCCGGAAACGCTTCTTCAAAATCTTTTTCCGCTTTCTTTTGCAGCCAGTTGTAACCGACGAAGAGGCCCAAAACCTCAATGATTCCTATGACAATGTAGGGATTACCACGAATAAAGCGCTGATCGATTTCATTTCCTAAAAAAAACAACACCACGCAATATCCGATTAGCTTAATAGCTGCAAAGTTTCCTAACTGCTTGTTAAGATTTATCCAACCGTCTCTTATCGTTTGTAATGCAGACTTCTCAGTTAAAGACTCGTAGTTTACCGCTTGATCACTCGCCATATTATCGACTCTAACCGTACGGTTGAATTCCTGGAGGTAGGAATGCTTGGGCTTGCGCCCTAAAACAACCAATAGGACGACACCCAGTGCAATCAACCCAAAAACGAGATAGGTAATCACCGCAACTCACCTTGCTGGAAAGCCGCTTCCAGCTGTGCTTCTAGGCCAAAAAATCTCGCTTTTTCGACTAAGATAGAACGTTTCATAAGGCCAGCAGTAACAAAGTTACCCTCAACTTTTGTGCTGTTTGGATTTTGATGTCCTGGTTTGAATCGATACAACTCCTCCATAACCACGTTTTGACCTTCCAAGCCTACAACTTCGGTAATGTTCATCACTTTACGGCTACCATCATGCAGGCGGCTGATCTGGATGATTAGATCCACCGCACTGACAATAGTGCGTCGAATCGCTTCTAGTGGTAAGTTACTCGTAGCCATCATTACCATAGCTTCCACCCTGGCTAAAGCATCCCTTGGGGTGTTGGCGTGCAAGGTAGACATTGAACCATCGTGACCTGTGTTCATCGCCTGAAGCATCTCAAATGCCTCACCACCACGACACTCCCCGACTATAATGCGATCAGGACGCATACGCAGGGCGTTAATGACCAAATCTCGCTGATGTATGGCCCCAGTGTTCTCGATACCTGCCGTTCTTGTTTCCAATCTAACTACATGCGGTTGCTGCAATTTGAGTTCCGCGGCATCCTCAATCGTTACGATACGTTCTTTCTCTGAGATAAACTGGGACAAGGCATTGAGCATGGTGGTTTTACCAGAACCCGTACCACCGGAAATCAGGATGTTTAATCGGCAACGAGAGGCAATCATCAACAGCTGAGCCATCTCTGGGCTCATCGCACCAAAATCCACCAACTTGGCAAAGTCGATTGCGTGTTTTTTGAATTTACGAATAGAAATTGAAGTGCCATCGATGGCAATCGGGGGAATAACAATATTGACACGGCTACCATCTGCTAGGCGTGCATCACACAATGGCTGAGAGTCATCAACACGTCGCCCAACACGAGACGCAATACGTTTAGCAATTTCCAGTACCTGATTTTCATCGACAAAGTTCACTTCTTCTTTATCGACAATACCATTACGCTCAACGAAAACATCCTCGTGTCCGTTGATCATGATATCTGTGATACTTTCATCTTCCATTAAGGGCTGCAATGGACCCAAGCCATGAAGCTCATCAATCAGGTTGCGAACAAAATCATTTCGTAAAACAACAGGAATGGGAAGACTTTCGCGCTCAATAAGCATATCGATAGCCTTACCTAATTGCGCACCTAATTGCTCTTGAGTAAGTTTATCGATCGCATCTGGGTCAAGCGCATCAAAAATCTGCCTACGTAAGCCTTTATATATTTCCTTGGCACCGTTCATTCACTAGTTACCTCTTACCGAATGAAAACTTGACGCGCTTCTTGCCTTCTTCTTCACCCAAGATGAGCGAAGTGAGCTTATGCATGCTAGTTTTAGGTTTGCCGCGAAGTTGACTCAATCTCTTTCCTTCGAGAATTTGCGCATCGAGCTTCTTCACGTATGGCAATACGATATCAACCCCCTTTTTAAGGTATCTTTCCACCTCTTGCTGGTTAACTGTCGCAACACCTTCAGGCTGTACGTGATTCATGACCAAAATAATTTTAAGAGATTCTTTGTGCTCACTCTCATCAATGGTCTTTTTAATTCGCGCCGCTTCACGGAGTGACGCAACACTTGGTGAAAACACGAGAACAATGATGTCAGACATTGCCGCTATATCTGGTACACCATGCACTAAAACCCCACACCCAGAAAAATCTTCTACCATGAAGTTTGCGTCTTCAGCCAAATGGTGAATCACTTCACGACTGTAATCTTTGATATCAGGAGTAGAAAGGTCGCCAGAAGTAAGTGACAGTACCGCAAGCATGCTATTTCGCTTTTTGAGTAAGCTTTGTGCGGAGGTATTATCTAAAGAAGAAGCAAGTGAACCGGGCCTGATCTCTGATTTCTCAAACTTCTGCATGCCCATCATAATATCAAGGTTCCCACCTTGATAATGGTTATCTACAACAATACAGGTAGAGTGCTTTTCACTGGAAAGCAATATACTAGTTTCAGCGGCAAGCAGTGTGGTTCCTAAACCGCCTTTACTGCCAATAAAACTTATCTGTTTAGCTTTACGGCGCTTACCTATACCTTGAGCTCGCTTACGATTTTCATGAACACTTTTAACAAAGTCGATCATCTCTTCTTTGTTAACTGGCCAAAAGAGGTAATAGAAACCTAATCGCTTTAAATTACGTATGGTTGAAATCGCATCTTCACTACCCACGATTACGACGGAAGCATCATTTGGCAATAGATGACTAATTCGCTCGGCATCCTGAGTAACGTTTTCACTCTTGTTAAGTTCGATAATAATAATTTCTACATTGTCATTTCGAACGTGTTCAGAGATCAACTCATCGGTATTTTGGCTAACGACAGGAGGCAGAAGCCCCTCAAAGTTATAGGCTTCTTTCACCATCGCTCGACATTGGTCAGTTTGATAAAAGACAACTGATGTAATATCACTCTTATCTATCGAGCTAGTTTTCTGAGACTTTTTTAGAACATCAACTAAATCAAACATAATTCACCCCTTAAACTAATCTCTTCTGAGCAGAGCTTTTTCAGGGTTAGACATTGAGAGCCAACGAGCAGACTCTGAATAACAACCATCAATATTGCGTCCCCAATGCCCTGAACGATAGTATTCACAAACACTAGTGACTGACTTGTGTTTAATTGCTCTCAAACGAACATCAAATACTTTAGCGTCAGCGCTTTTCGGAACTTCAACGACGCTTAACTGACCTTGTGCTATACCGAGGGAAACTAAGTAGTCTTCATAAGACATGGCGACCTTCTTTCCCTTAGTTGTTGTCCAACCAATTTCTACTGGCTGACTAGAGATGATGTCCCAATGCTTCTCGACGAACTCATTTAAATAGCGACGAGCGCCCTTCTCGCCACTTTTCTTAAGGTTAACTTCCAAAGTGTAATAGATTGGTACTATTTGAACTTCAACAGGTTCTCTTTCTACTATGGTTTCGGCACAACTTGCCAGCGCAAGCACTGAACCAATAATTACTAGGCATCTCATTGCTTGAACCCTCCTGTTGATAGTACTTGTTCAAGCCACTTTTGGCTGGCTTTAGGATACGAAGACTCAATAGCAAACCAACGAGTCAGAGTTGACGTCCTTTCCAATGTTGGTAGCTGTATTTGAGAAGGGTGGACAGGCTCTACAAGGTTGACTGTAGCTATTATGATGAGCTCAGTTTTAGAACGGGTTGTCTCAGTTTTTCGAAACAGAGCACCCAAGACAGGTACGTCACCAATGAAGGGAATGCGGCGCAGCGCTTCACGATCTTCGGTGTTCAATAACCCACCGAGCACAAAGCTTTGACCATCTCCTAACTCGATTGTCGTACGCGCACGGCGAGTTTTAAGGGATGGTAGGTTGTAAGTATCATTGGCATATTGATTGTCGAGGGAGCTGACTTCTGGCATTAACGACAGTTTTATCTTGTCGTCTCTCAATACTTTAGCCATCAATTCTAGGCGTATACCAAACTCTTTATAGAAAACGTTGGTACCACCATCAACAATAGTTACTACTGGTAACTCACCACCAACAAGGAAGCTAGCTGTTTCTCCTGAAATAACAGACAAGTTAGGTTCAGAAAGAACTTGTCCGACATTATCGTCACCAATCGCTGTTATAACCGAAATAATATCATCTGGGCTGATACTGGTAAGTGAATCAACGAAAACCCCTGCTGAAGTTGTACCAATTTCTATACCAAACTCTTCAAGGAAAGTATGAGAGACCTCAGCGATAGAAATTTTCACATTGACTTGCTTGGTAGCGACTACTTCGATGTTATTTACAATCCCTTCGTAACGATAGCGACGCATAAAATCCATGCGATAGCTTCTTTCCTGCAAATCCCAACTAATATCTGAAATTTCGGCTTTTTTGCCTAATAACTCTCCGACTAAGTTGTAAATTCCTTCGCGCTCTTCAACAGTAGAGACGGTACCACTCAGCACCGCCTGTTCAGCTAGATTGAAAATAGTGACTTCAGATTTAGGATATCTAAGCTGAATTTGCTGTTGAATATGAACTAGACTCTTATTAACAACAAGTTTTCTCGAGATAAGAGTCTCGCCCTCTTCTCCGAAGACCATGAAAGATGTATTGCCGACCAACTTGCCGTAGATGACCACCTTATTCTTCTCAATTACCTGATAGTCTGCTATTTCTGGATTTGCCACAAAGACCGACCCAATTGGGCTTTCCAACTTAATAGATGTTGCATCGCCTTCAGCTAAGTTGGTGATCTTAGCTGCTGAAGCTACCCCAGAAAACATTGTGAGTAGAATCAGAATTACTACCCATGTGCCCCTTGCCATAAGTACTCCGTTACTGGATTGTTAGTTTTGATGCACGAAACTCTTTAATTGCACGGTAAGTTGGCAATACATCACCTGAGTCAGCTTGCAGCTGATCTGCTTGGTCTTTACCTATAGATTTATGTACTTCTAACTGTGCGATTGTTTTTGCGATTGATATTGTAGCGACCTGCTTTCGGGTAAGCTCTAAAATTAGTGTCGCTGTTGAAGAAACTGATTTTACGTCAGCGTCATCTCCTGCACTCTCTATTTTAAGTACTTTTGCAGCTATAATAACCGGAGATATTGAAACGCTTCGATAAGAGCCTACCTCAGTATCATTTGCCAGATTTTGTTGTATCGAGGACAATGCAACGACATCAATCAAATGCCCTGCTGATATAACCCCCCCTACAATTGATTCTGGTTGAACTACTAATGGATAAGGAACCATTCCGGGAGTAATAACCGCTTCGACATAGCCATCATCTTGCGGTAAAACAAAATCCCGACGACTCACCCAGTGGTCTTTATTGAGTGACTTTTTAGCCGCCATACCTTTATGAATTTCAAATGGTGTTTCTGGATTGTAACCACTCTTTATTGCTTCTGGCTCATCAACATCTATAGTAACTAAGTCTTCGCTAGTTATGATGTGCCCCTTCGTTATGTCCGAGGCTAGAATCTGAACGCTAACTTTGGGGATCTCTTTAGGTGGAGCTTGAACAACCTCTGTCTCTTTAGGCTTTCCTAGATAATTTCCTGATAAACCATAAAGAGCAGCACCAGTCGCTATCAAAGCGGTGGGTATCAATACTCGTAAACTCATAAAGTGCCTGCTTTACTCGATTATAAAGACGCAAGAATAGATATAAATCCACTTAAGCTGATAGAAACACCATAAGGCAATCCATGCTTTTTAATCCATTCTCTAGAACGCATCAAAGAATAGAAAAGCGCTAGTACCCCTCCGAACAACAATGTTAGCAGTAGATACGCTAGCCAGTGCCCGGGAGTGATGAGCGGAATTAACACGCTAAATAACTTTATGTCCCCACCCCCGAATACTTGGTGCAGACATAAACTTATCAAGATAAAACTAATAGGTGATGCAGCTAAGCTCAGCCAATGTCCCATGTAAACTGATGTCAGCAAGGATATGACTAAAAGTACAATCAAAACTGAATTATCTATGGTTCGATAAAAAACATCCCTAAAGGATAAAAAGGCTAAAATGGCAAACAAGATGCCAATTAGGATTAGCTGCATCAATAGTGTTAGTTTGTAGTACTATTTGCATCTGTAATATTAGACGTAATAGTATCCATCGCACTACTGATAGCATCTTCTAGAGTGCCACTGCTAAATAGTGCTAATACGATTGCAGAGATTGCCACACCAATGATTGCGTATTCAATCGCTGTTACTCCACGCTCGTCTTTTGCGACATTGTTTAAGCGTGCCCAAACACTAAAAAATAACTTAGTGAACATATTCATATCTAACTCCATGTATTAAATTCGATAACAAGTTTAGATTGTTACCACGACTTCTAACTAAAAAGTAGCTTGTCAGTAGGCATGCTTCAAGTAGGGTCTGAAGCAAAAAAATATTCAATACAATCATATCTTTGAATTATAAGTAAAAACAAACACCTAATTCAGTCTTATTATTCGTCAAAAAAAAAGTAATGTCTCACCTATGAAGCAAATTTGCTGCTAATGACTGCTTAATAACTTTTACGATCCGAAATATATAAATTTTCCATGGAGTAAATATTCTATTTTATGTTCATATTTGAGTGCTATTATTTTTGTTCAAAAAATAATAGTCGACTTTTCTCCCTATGGTTGATTTGCTGGTGATAAGCTTTGATTAACTAAGAATTTTCAGCCTTAACGGCTAATTCAACTTATTGCATTTGTTGTTTTATGATTAGGGACACCTCCTCCGACCACTCAAACTTGATTTGCATTAGTTGACGCCAACATGCTTCCCCACTTAACTTACATTAACAATGATAAAACAATTTAATAACAATCATTCAGTAGACATGGAGTCAACCCAATGAATCAGCCTCAGCCTACCTTAGCCCCTCAATGCACTTTGCCACCGCCTAATGAAATGATCCTTAAATGGGCACAGGAGCGCCCTAATGAGGTTTATCTAAAGCAAATCATTAACCGCCAGTTTGTGGAATACACCTTTGCTGAAGTTGCAGACAATGCGTTGAAGCTTGTTTCTGCTCTACGTGAACTTGGTGTCCAACCAGGGGATAAGGTTGCGCTAATCTCCAAAAACTGTGCTGAATGGTTCATGGTGGATTTGGCTTTGATGCTGGGTGATTACATCAGTGTACCGATCTTTCCGACAGCAGGTAGCGAGACAATAGAACACTGTGTGACACATAGTGAAAGTAAGGTGCTCATTGCGGGTAAGCTCGATGATTCTGCGGCGACAGCTGAGGTGATGGATAAGCTTGAGAGTCTCATCACTATCTCTTTGCCTTATGACTCAGCACCAGCATGCCAACACGAGTTTAAAAAGCTAATTGAGCAATCAGAGCCGAGTGACGAGCGTCCAGTGCATCACGATGACAAACTGATGTCTATTGTGTACACCTCTGGTACTTCTGGGTTACCAAAAGGTGCTATGTTGACTTACGGTGCTTTCAATTGGTCGGTACAGCGACTTATTGAGCATATCGGCATTCAAGGCAATGACCGTTTATTCTCATATTTGCCACTGGCGCATATCACCGAACGTGTTTACATCTTTGGTTCTTCTATCATGGGCGGAGTGCCTACAGCATTCCCTGAATCCCTAGATACTTTTATTGAAGACGTAAAAATGCAGCGACCAACGCTGTTCATCTCCGTGCCTCGTCTGTGGACACTGTTCCAGCAACGTATACTCGATAAATTGCCACAGAAGAAACTCGATATCTTACTTAAGATCCCGTTCGTTAACGGCATAATCAAGAAGAAGCTCGCCGATGGTCTAGGACTCAATCAAGCTAGGGTGCTTGGCTGTGGTTCTGCGCCAGTATCTCCTTCTCTTCTCGCTTGGTATCACTCTGTAGGACTCAATATTACCGAAGCCTGGGGTATGACCGAATCATTTGCCTATAGCACCCTCAACTACCCATTCCGTGCCGATAAAATCGGTTCTGTGGGCAACGCAGGGCCGGGCATTGAGCTTAAGATTGCACAGGATGAAGAGATCCTTGTTCGTGGCGGTGGTCTATTTGCGGGTTACTACAAAAACGATGAAGCAACAAAAGAAACATTCAATGAAGAAGGTTGGTTGCACACAGGCGACATTGGTAGCATCGACAATGATGGTTACCTAACCATCCAGGGTCGTAAAAAAGATACCTTCAAAACGGCTAAGGGTAAGTTTGTTGCACCAGTTCCTATTGAGAAAAAACTGTTTGAGTATAGCCGGGTCGAGATGATGTGTCTGATAGGCTCTGGTTTACCTGCGCCACTGTTATTGGTCGTTCCTCATGATTTCCCTAACTTCGATAAAGATCGCTATGAAAGAACAACCCACAAAGTAATCAAGCGTATGAATGAAGAACTGGAAGCCCATGAGAAGATCAAAGGCGTGTTAATGATCAAAGACCCGTGGAGCGTTGAGAACGGTATTTTAACCCCAACCCTAAAGATCAAGCGTCATGTGTTGGAGAAAAAATACCACGAAGTAGGTGCAAACTGGCCATCAGGCAAACTGGTGGTTTGGGAAGAGTAACCCACTAAGCATCCAACAAGCCTGCTGCACCTCAGCAGGCTTTTTTAGTGCCAAAAGCTACGCTTGACCTCAATATTTCTCTGCTCTTCTGTGATGCCAATATCATCAAGCAAATAGTCCGGCATATTCCTTAGTGCTAGGCGAGTTCGATAGTTCTGGCGCCATGTCTTAATTATCAATAAGCAATCCTTAACTAAGCCAAGTTTGGTGTGAGTCGCATTTTGCGGTTTATCTACGGTGATAACATTCATAAGCTCTCCTTGATCTCGTTAAATTACCTGGTTAATAATCGACCAAGCACTAACTCTCTTCAAACGATGCTTTTTGCTATTCAGTTAAGGAAAACTAAAGTGAAAGAACGTCTACCGCCATTGCAAGCTCTCTATTATTTTCATCTTGCCGCTCAAACCGGCAGCTTTAAGCAAGCCGCAAGTGAGCTGTTTGTATCTCCAGCAGCTATCAGCCAACAGATCCGCCAACTAGAAGAGTGGTTAAAGTGTGAGTTGTTTGTTCGCCAACACCGCAAAGTGGTGCTAACCAAAGAAGGGGAAGTGTTGTATCAGTCCACACAGAAAGGGTTTGTCGAAATCCAAAATGGTGTGCGCTTACTTAATCAAGACCCAGATCCTCAACGCTTATCCATTTCTACTCTGCCGTCATTTGCGCAACACTGGTTAGTACCAAGGCTACAAAGTTTTCGTCAGCAGTACCCTGATATCTCGATGCTGATCGAGCCTAAAAATAGTCTGGTCGATTTTCATGATTCGTCGGTCGATGTGTGTGTGCGATATGGAACTGGGGATTACGATGGGTTAGAGAGTGTGTGGTTAATGGATGAAATTCTCTACCCTGCTTGTCACCCTCTCTATAAAGAAAAGCATGGAATTGATGGGCTTGAAGACCTGCATAGAGTCGATCTCATTGAAGATTTCTGGCCAGATATGAACTGGGATATCTGGTTAGATGCTGCAGGTGTTCCTCCCGCCGCAGCCACTTTGAAGTATGCTGGTGCACATTTCGTATTAGAGGGCGCACTCGCCGTGCAGGGTGTTGCTTTAGTCCGCCATAGCCTCGCTCACCGCTATATTCAGGAGGGAAAACTAGAAATTATTGGCAACCTCGCCAACCATTCCAAATACAGCTATTTCTTATGCGCACCAGAAGGCTACTTAAAAAGAGATAAGCTAATCAAGTTTCGCTGCTGGTTAGAAGATGAAATAAAACTATTTGAACAAAGCCCAACAAAACCCTTAGATGTATTTAAGGTATAAAAAAACCGCTGGTTGACACCAGCGGTTTCTATCTTGCTAAGAGATGAAGTTTAAATTACTTCTTCGCTTCGCGCTCTTTAACTTCAGCGATAACTTGCTCAGCAACGTTTGCTGGACAAGCTGAGTAGTGTGCGAACTCCATAGAGAACTGACCACGGCCTGAAGTGATAGTACGTAGGTGACCGATGTAACCAAACATTTCTGATAGAGGTACGTCAGCTTTGATACGTACGCCAGTAGCACCAGCTTGTTGGTCTTTGATCATACCACGACGACGGTTAAGGTCACCGATTACGTCACCAACGTTGTCTTCTGGAGTGAACACGTCAACGTTCATGATTGGCTCAAGAAGCTGTGCACCCGCTTTAGGCATAGACTGACGGAATGCGCCTTTCGCTGCGATTTCAAATGCGATTGCAGATGAGTCAACTGCGTGGAAACCACCATCGAATAGCTCAACTTCAACGTCTAGCGTTGGGAAACCAGCAAGAACACCGTTCTCCATCATGCCTTCGAAGCCTTTCTCTACTGCAGGCCAGAATTCCTTAGGAACGTTACCGCCAACTACAGTTGAAGAGAATGTGAAGCCTGAGTTTGGCTCACCTGGCTTGATGCGGTAGTCGATCTTACCGAACTGACCAGAACCACCAGACTGCTTCTTGTGCGTGTAGCTATCTTCAATTTCTTGAGTGATAGTTTCACGGTAAGCTACCTGAGGTTGACCTACTTCTAGCTCTACGCCGTATGTACGCTTAAGGATGTCTACCTTGATGTCTAGGTGAAGTTCACCCATACCTTTCAGGATAGTTTCGCCTGAATCTTCGTCAGTCTCAACTTGGAAAGATGGATCTTCTGCAACCATCTTACCGATAGCGATACCCATCTTCTCAGTAGAACCTTTATCTTTAGGCGCTACAGCGATAGAGATTACTGGTTCTGGGAAGATCATTGGCTCAAGAGTACACTCGTGCTTAGGATCACATAGAGTGTGACCAGTTTGAACGTTCTTCATACCAACAACTGCGATGATGTCACCAGCTTGAGCTTCAGTTAGCTCGTTACGGTCATCAGCTTGCATCTCAACCATACGGCCGATACGCTCAGTTTTGCCAGTAGCAGCGTTAAGAATAGTGTCACCTTTCTTCATAACACCAGAGTAGATACGGATGAACGTTAGAGCACCGAAACGGTCGTCCATGATCTTAAACGCTAGAGCACGTAGTGGCTCGTCTGCAGAAACAGTTGCAACTTCACCAGTTGGCTCACCAGTTTCTTTGTCAGTTAGCGGCTGTGGATCTACTTCTGTTGGAGAAGGTAGGTAATCAACAACTGCGTCTAGTACTAGCTGAACACCTTTGTTCTTGAACGCTGAACCACAGTAAGTTGGGAAGAACGCTAGGTCACGAGTACCTTTACGGATACAACGCTTGATGTCTTCTAGCGAAGGCTCTTCACCTTCCATGTAAGCTTCCATTAGGTCATCGTCTTGCTCTACAGCAGTCTCGATTAGCTCTTCACGGTAAGCTTCAACGTCGTCAACCATGTCAGCTGGGATGTCTTGGATTTCGTAGTTTTCTGGAAGACCTGAGTCATCCCATACGAATGCTTTACGGCTTAGTAGGTCTACAACACCAACGAAGTCATCTTCGCGGCCGATTGGTAGAACCATTACTAGTGGGTTTGCAGCAAGAACGTTCTTCACTTGGTCAACAACGTTGTAGAAGTCTGCACCCATACGGTCTAGTTTGTTAACGAAAATGATACGAGATACTTCAGATTCGTTCGCGTAACGCCAGTTAGTTTCTGACTGAGGCTCAACACCACCAGAACCACAGAATACACCGATACCGCCATCAAGAACTTTAAGAGAACGGTATACTTCAACTGTGAAGTCAACGTGTCCAGGAGTATCGATAACGTTTAGACGGTGGTCGTTCCAGAAACAGCTAACTGCTGCAGACTGGATTGTAATACCACGCTCAGCTTCCTGCTCCATGAAGTCAGTAGTTGATTCACCATCGTGAACTTCACCAGTCTTGTGGATTTGACCAGTAAGCTTAAGGATACGTTCAGTAGTTGTGGTTTTACCCGCATCTACGTGCGCGAAAATACCAATATTTCTGTATTTCGATAAATCAGTCATCGTCTTACTCTATTAATAGGATATAAAATGCGCGCAGAGTATATCACAATCTGTCAAGACTGATACCCTTGTGCGCCATTCGCCAAAAAAAAGTTTTGTACCAAGTCAGTAAAGCCTATCGTGACATGAGATGCAAAGCGATATTTTTTACTTTGCGCCACCTAGATCTCCATTACTGCACTCTTTTTACTCTTTTTATGCAGGTACATATTGTGATCTGCTCGCTGCACGACAGCCTGCTTGTCATCGCCATGAGCAAATGAAGCCATGCCAAAACTGACCCCAACAAACCCCTTCAGCTTTTGTTTCAGTATTTTTTCAACATCGAGTATTTTTTGTACCACTTGCTCCTGCTCAGCGCTATTCAAAATAATGCCAAATTCGTCCCCAGAGATACGAAATAACTGGCTGCTGGCTGGCAACTTGTCACTAAGATTGGTCGCAAACAGTTTGAGCAATTGATCCCCGACTTCGTGACCAAACTCATCATTACACTGCTTCAACCCATCAAGATCCGCATAAACAAACGACTCTTTAGCACTGACAATTTCAAGCCGTTTATGCATCGCATAGCGATTGGGTAGCTGGGTTAACGGATCAGTTTGCGCAACCTTCAACATCTGTTTGGCCTTAACTAACGCCTGATTGCGTTCACTTTCTAACTGTCCCATCTGATAGGCAATGACAAAGGAGAGCAAAAGCACCTCACACGCCACTGCCAGTAGACCAATGTGCGACATGTATATGGTGTGTAAGCTCGCTATTTGTTCTTGTGTGATTGCTACCATCGCCAGTATGAAAAAGCCTATATTTGCCAATAGATATAGCCTTGCAATAGTATCTCCACGCCAGCTCATCACAGCGCCAGCCACCAGCCCGAAACTTATGAATACTCCCACTGATAGCCGATTCATCTCATTTTGGTAGTTGGGGTAAAACAGGGCTAAAACGATAAAAGCCACAAACATGGCAATGATTGCAAAGCCTGAGAACCACAACATCGGCTGCGCTTTACGAGTGATCTTCAGCAACATAAAGACAAACAAAATATAAGCGATGTTGGAGAAGAAGATCGGCCAACTAGCCCCACCAAACCATTGAATGCCAAACAACTGATGCATCGCTTGTAAGCTGGTAGCGTTAAATAGCAAGTTTCCCAAAATGAAGATAGCGTAGCTAAAATCAACCAAACTTTTGCGAGCAGCTGACAGCACTAAATAGTAAAAGAATAGACCGACAAATATGCCCAACCCACACAAGGTGATGGCATTGCCCATGCGAATATCTAAACTGTATTGAGCTTTAGGGAGCACAAACGGCGTTGGTGGAGCGATGTTGAACTGAGATTCTTGTACGGTCACCAGCTGATAGTCACCCTCTTCAAGGTAAACCGAAGTACCATGACGCAGGAAGAATTCGTTAGGTTCGGTAGAACCAATCCCCCCCCCAGAGCTTAAAATGAGGCGGTTATTTTTATCATACAAGTAGTGTTGATAACGACCAATGAGTGCAGAGTTTCGAAAGTCGATGACATGCTCACCAAAGTAATGGACTCTGAAAGCAAGCTGGCTAACTTGCACCCCTCCCGTCAATTGAAATTCATCGATAGGCTTCAAGCTGTCAAAGTCTCGCCCACTCCAGCTTAACGCATCGCCTTGAAACCATCGAAAAGAGAGTTGTGATACATCGGGGTCTTGTTCTGCTATCGCTACGAACGAGGTTAAGAAAAGACTGATCAGCAAAATCCATTTTGCCATACTGACGTCGCCTGCTTAAAAATCACACAACTGCTAGTATGCAACAAGTCAATAACGATTCTCAATCACAAGTATGTATAAAAGTGTCACAGCTCATCAAATGCGCTGATCGCCTCACTGAGTTTTTTAACACCATGAATTTGCATACCTTGTATGCCCTCTTTAGGCATATTGGCCGCAGGAACGATGGCTTTGGTAAATCCATGTTTAAACGCTTCCATCAATCGCTCTTGACCACTTGGTACTGGGCGGATTTCACCTGCTAGGCCAACTTCACCGAAAATGACGACATCTTTCGGTAGCGCTCGGTCTCTAAAGCTTGATAGTAAAGCCATGATAAGCGCTAAGTCCGCACTGGTTTCAGTGACCTTTACCCCGCCCACAACATTAACAAATACATCTTGGTCAGCCATTTGAAGACCGCCATGTTTGTGTAAAACCGCCAATAGCAAAGACAATCGGTTTTGCTCCAAACCAACTGCAACACGTCTTGGATTAGCCAGTTGCGAGTAATCGACTAAAGCTTGGATCTCAACCAACAAAGGACGAGTCCCTTCCCAAACTACCATCACAGAACTACCTGACGTTTCTTCCTCACCACGAGACAAGAAGATAGCTGATGGGTTGCTTACCTCACGCAAACCTTGGCCTGTCATGGCAAATACCCCAAGCTCATTCACCGCACCAAAGCGGTTTTTATGGCTACGTAGGGTTCTAAAACGGCTATCAGTTCCGCCATCAAGTAACACGGAACAGTCAATGATATGCTCCAATACTTTAGGGCCGGCCAATGTGCCATCTTTAGTCACGTGACCCACGATAAAAACGGCGACATTATTTTGTTTTGCGTATCTCGTTAATGCCGTAGCGGCTTCACGCACCTGAGCCACACTGCCCGGTGAGGACTGAACGTCGGAAACATGCATAACTTGAATCGAGTCAATTACCATGATCCGCGGCTGCTCTTTCTCCGCCACCTGACAAATCTTGTCAACGTTGGTCTCAGAGAGCATTTTTAAATGCTCCTTAGGCAGCCCTAAACGAGATGCTCGCATCGCCACTTGCTGAAGAGATTCTTCACCCGTGACATACAGAGTTTTCATTTGCGAGGAAAGCCAGCACATGGTTTGCAGCAACAACGTAGATTTACCCGCACCTGGGCTACCACCTATAAGGATGGCTGCACCGGGAACAACACCGCCACCCAAAACACGGTCCAACTCTTTGAAACCACTAGTGAAACGAGGAACCTCTTGCAGATCAATTTCTGATAAAGTTTGAACCTGTGACTCCCCTGCTCCTCCAGCGTAACCAGATAGTCTTTCGTTTCGGGCTACCGTTGGAGATGCCGCTAGTCGGATCTCAGAAATCGTATTCCATGCCCCACAGGCATTGCACTGTCCTTGCCAGCGTGGAAAATCTGCGCCACAATCGTTGCACACGTACGCTCGTTTTGCTTTCGCCATTTGACTTCACTTCTTCTAAACTTCTAATTGAGTTGGAAATTCTTCCCTTGGCGGAGCTGTAAATTACTCAAAACACACTAAAGGATCGTGTGTCGCCGCCGATAACCCCTTAAGGATAAGTACTCTAACAGAAACATGGAACAGGCAGAAATTCTCTCAATCGTTGAGCGGCTCATTCCCGCATACAACTCAGACGACTTTGAACAGGTACTCACTCAAGTTACAGAGGGAGAAGGCCCGTCTGCGCGTTTGATTGTCAAAATGGAACTCAAACGAGTAATGACACCTTGCAGCAAGTCCATCGATTTGCGAGGAAGAGTTCAAGGAGAATGCCGAGAATACAAACTGGATGGCATCCGCCACTGGTTAGATGATGTTGCTATCAATGCGTACCATAAAAAAGTCAAACGTTACGGTGGCTACACCGAAGGTGTCTGGGAAGCCTTAATTAACACCCGCAATAGCAATCGAGTATTGAACCAGCGCCGCTCCAACATGCCGTACAGCATTACCGACCCTGAAAGTCCGTTTGAAGCAGAAATGGTACGCTTAGGCTATGACCTACGGCGTCAAGAAAACCGCTTACGTGTGGCAAGCCAAGTCGATATCACCTTAGGCAATGGTCAATTGATCCATGGAGTGAGTGTCGACCTCTCTAGCAGCGGTGCGAAGTTTAAGGTCCCGAGCGCTTTTGATTACAAGCTGGGGGAAGTGCTACAAGTTAGCTTTACCCAAATATCTACCGAGCTACAAGACCCTGATCTTGCCGAACACGTAGAGTACCGAATTCTCGGGGTCGACGACTGCTATGAAAACAGTGCGGTTCGCTGGTTACGCCTCAAGCTGCTCTCCGATACCGACATTATTACTCGAGCAATCAATCAGTTTCTTGAAGGCGATTCAAAACGTGCCAAACGAGCGAAGCACGATAACCAAGACCATATCATTCGCGCAAAAGCTCGGGGCTACGAACACTGCTATCTGCGCCATACTAGTCACTTGCCACTATTTTTTAGTGGCACCAGTCTGCGCTATGCACTGCTGACTGATGCGAATCACGGTTTGTGGGAATATTGGCATGACGAGCGTAACCAACAAACATTTGGTTCCCTGTTCACCAAAGAGCGTATGGCTCCGTTGACGCAACCGGGGATGAAAGGCAGTAACAATTTCATCTACACCTTTACCCATGCACACCAAGACAAAAAGCTCTTTTACAGCATGATGCTGCCTGAAGCGAGACGTGACCAACGCCAACTGTTTTGGCATGTCGGCGCTCGTCGTCCGAGCTGGCGAGTCTATCGCTTACATATGTTTGAGCTTAATAACGATGAAATTGCGCATCTGCTTGACGTAGCCCCTGAGATGAAAGAGACGCTTAATACCCTAACTCATATCGGTATTTTGCAAGAGATCAGCAATGATGAACACAGCCACGACTACTTGCTGACCGAAAAACCGACGCTTCCAAGCGCTGAGCTAAACCCATTCCGTCACTCACGTAATATTGTTGGGCAGCCACAAGGTGTGTACTTCGATACCAGCTCTCGTCGCAGTGAGCCACGCTTTTATTTCGAATCACCAGTTCAGGTCACTGTGGGTGGTAAGTCGGCGAAAGGTCGAACACGCAACTTTTCAACTCGTGGCATCATGGTTGAGCTAGAGTCTCCCATCGTCGCCAAAGCTGAAGACGATCTTAGTATCAACTTCCTTGAGCTTAAACGCTACGATGAATCGGTACCGCTTGATCAAGCGCCTTATACTATTGTTCGTGTTAGCCCTGACGGTAAGGTTATTCAAGCCAAGATCACCGAGAACCCGGCAGCCAACCGCTGTATGAGCTTTCTTAAGCGCTTGATTAACCACAATCAGTCCAAGCTGACCCAAGATGAAGAGTCACTGCCTTCAGCTGAGCTGCTGAGCACGATGCACCATCTGTTGTTAGGACGTATGATCAGTTTGCCGTTCTACATTGAAAAGAAAGACAACATGCTTCAACCCCGCTCTGTCGGCGTCAATTACCCACTACACCCACTGGCTAAGCTGTTTCAGTCGTTGGGTCACAGCGGAAAGATGTCGCTTGAGCCTGTCTTTAAAGGGCGCACCAGCACTTTACTAGCCACCCCAATGAGACCAATTGAAGGCAGTGCCCCTCAATTTCACGACATGTACATCAGTGTTGTGGTTAACGGTAAACAAATTGAAGCGATCCGCTCCAAGCTGCTGAGTGACTTTGAATCGATTGATGACCGAATCAAGTTTGTTAAAAACGCCAAAGCCAAAGGACAATTTTACGCTTTGCGCATCTCAGGAATGCCCATCTTTGAGTCGACAACTAACCTACTCAAAGAAGAGCTGAGTACCTTAGCAAAAGCGACGTTGCATCATGCGCGTATCCTGGAAAAGGAATTCACTAGTTTGGTGGGATATGGTGAGCTAGTCGATATTACCGATGAAGTATTGGTTCGACTCGAGCTCACCTAATTGGGAAGTAATTACCAGCTAAGTTTGCGAAGCTTAGCTAACTGACCTGACAAAATACAAACCACGCCACCTAAATCAGCGACATTAACAGCCGTTTGCGCCTGTTGCTGTACTTTAGGTTTGGCGTGATAGGCCACTCCTAATCCAGCTGCGGCCATCATCACTAAATCATTAGCACCATCACCTACGGCAATAGACTGATAAGGGTCAAAGTCATACTCTTCTACCAACTTAGCCAAGATATCGGCTTTGGTTTGCGCACTGACCACTTCACCAAGCACTTCGCCTGTTAGTTTGCCATCAATGATTTCAAGTTGATTTGACTGAGCAAAATCAAGTCCTAATTGGCTTTTCACTTCATCGGAGAAATAAGTAAAGCCACCGGAAGCAATCGCTGTTTTCCAACCAAACGCTTTCAAAGTATCAACCAACTCGATCACTTCTGGCATCAGTGGGATCTGTTGGCGAACCGTCTCTAAAATCGCTTGGTCAGCATCTTTTAACGCCCCTACACGCTGGCGTAAGCTTTGCTCAAAATCGAGCTCACCTTGCATCGCTCGCTCGGTCACTTCTGCCACCATTTCGCCAACACCAGCAAGTTTTGCAATTTCATCGATACACTCGATTTGAATGGCGGTTGAATCCATATCCATGAGAAGTAGACCCGGTTTGGTCATATCTGGAACGTCAGTTAAAGAGGCATAATCTAAATTCAGTTCGCTCAAGATGGTTTGATGCTCTGGGGTGATATCCCCTGCCATCAAGGCCACTTCATACGGCCCCACCTGCCAACACTCAATGATCGGATTAAATGTTCCCGTAAAGAAATCTAGGTCTTCGAAGTGCTTAGGTGACAGGTAGTGACCAAAAACAATCCAGTTAGCGGTCTTACGATCATGAAAATGGCGAGTTTGTGTTTCTGGAAAGCGCTGACGTAACGTCGTGCGCTTACTGATCTTTAATGCAGTCATAACTTCCTAGTCATTGTGATATCCATTTATCCAAACGTTAACCTATTGCAAAACGAAAAGGCAAGCTACAATGTAGCTCATCCAGTTAAGTTACTGTCTTGAGACGTTATCTATGAGTAGCTCAGTTATTTCATTTCGCTCTTTTATCCGTGTACTGGCCATGCTGGCGGTACTGGCACTGTTTAGCTTTATGATCCAAAACAGTTTTATCATCAGTAAAGGCAATGAACGCATCCAAGCCCGCCAATTGGAAACCCTAACTAATATGTTGGCGACTCAAGCAGCGCTGTCTGCGAGCTATATGCTGGTGAATGATGAACAAGAAAGGCTACTCAAGCTCACCAATCAACTTGCCAAAGACCGTTTGGTGTTAGATGCCACTATCTACGATGCCGAAGGGGTTAAGCTGGCTGCCAGTGAAAATGCCACTCCTGTAAGAGAAGTGCTTGGCCTAGATACCCCGTTGTCTACCGCCAGTATTGGCCGCCAACAGTTGGTCGAACCGATTTATCACCAAGAAAACCTGATCGGCTTTGTTCGCATCACCTTTGAAAAAGGCATGGTGACGGCTATCTCAGACCATCACTACCGAAATAGTGACCGTACCATGTACCTGATGTTAATCATGAGTTTTATCAGTGGTCTGTTGATTAGTTTCTTATTGCGACGCCACGTAAAACGCAACCGAGCAAAACAGCGTAGTAGCGAAGAGAATTTGTTGTTGAAGCAGGTTTAAGAAACGGGTGAAAGGGTGAAAGGGTGAACAACCTACCCACTCGTCTTAGAATGAGCAAGTTTTATCTCCCCCCTTTCTCCCTTAGCGGCAGCGTCCGTTTCCCGTTAGCGAAGCGTCCGCTTTACCGATAAAAATCACTTATCGCCTAGAAGAACAGAATCCAGTGCGATTTCCATCATCTCGTTGAAAGTAGTGGCACGCTCATCAGAAGTCGTTTGCTCACCAGTTTTGATGTGATCTGAAACGGTACAAATTGCTAGTGCTTTTGCGCCGTACTCAGCACATACACCATAGATGCCTGCCGCTTCCATTTCCACGCCGACAATGCCGTACTTATCCATCACGTCAAACATTTCTGGATCTGGCGTGTAGAACAATTCAGCTGAGAAAAGGTTACCCACTTTTACGTCAATACCACGTGCTTTGGCCGCTTCTTCTGCATTTTTTACCATGTGGTAGTCAGCAATCGCTGCAAAATCGTGGTCTTTAAAACGAATACGGTTTACTTTCGAGTCAGTACAAGCACCCATACCAATAACGACATCACGTACCTTAATATCTTCGTTAACGGCACCACAGCTGCCAACACGAATGATTTTCTTAACGCCAAAGTCTTTGATCAGCTCAGTCACGTAGATTGAACATGATGGGATGCCCATACCGTGGCCCATCACAGAAATCTTACGACCTTTGTAAGTGCCAGTGTAGCCATACATATTACGTACATCACATACCTGCACTACATCTTCTAGGAAAGTTTCCGCAATGTATTTAGCGCGAAGTGGGTCACCAGGCATCAGTACAACGTCAGCAAAATCACCCATTTCAGCATTAATATGTGGAGTAGCCATGTAGAATTCCTTGTTTATTAAGTAAAGAAAAACAGATAAAGCCCCTAACGAGTAGGAGCTTGGAAATTATAGAAAACTCTTACCATAGTCCATGGCAGAAGTTTCAAAGTAGCTTGCAAGGCTTTGGCCGATATCAGCGAAGCTATCGCGACGACCAAGTGAACCTGCTGGAACCTTGTGTCCGTAGACCAATACAGGGATATGTTCTCGAGTGTGGTCGCTGCCCGGCCAAGTTGGGTCACAACCATGGTCTGCGGTTAGAATAAGTACATCATCTTCTTCTAGCATCTCCAAGATTTCTGGAAGGCGCTTATCAAAATATTCTAGTGCCGCGGCATAACCTGCCACATCACGGCGGTGCCCGTAAGCTGAGTCAAAATCAACAAAGTTGGTAAATACGATTGAGTTATTACCTGCTTTTGCTATTTGCTCTTTAGTTGCGTCAAACAGAGCTTCAAGGCCAGTAGCTTTCACTTTTTGCGTAATACCACAGTGCGCATAAATGTCGGCAATCTTACCAACAGAAATCACATCACCGTTTTTCTCTTCCACTAATTTCTGAAGCACTGTCGCTGACGGTGGCTCAACAGAAAGATCACGGCGGTTACCAGTACGCTCAAAGCTACCCGCTTTGTCACCCAGGAATGGACGCGCAATCACACGGCCGATGTTGTAGTCTTCTAGCTCTTCGCGCACAATTTGGCAAAGCTCTAACAGGTTGTCTAAACCATAAGTCTCTTCGTGACAGGCAATCTGGAACACTGAGTCAGCTGAAGTGTAAAAGATAGGCTTACCTGATGACATGTGCTCTTCGCCCAAGTCATCTAACACTTGGGTACCCGATGCGTGGCAGTTACCTAGGTAGCCTGGCAAGTTAGCACGAGTCACGATGCGATCAAGCAGCTCCTGTGGGAAGCTGTTTTTTTTATCAGTGAAGTAACCCCAATCAAACAACACTGGTACACCAGCAATTTCCCAGTGACCTGATGGTGTATCTTTACCTGATGATAGCTCAGCGGCATGACCGTAAGCACCGATCACTTCGATATTCTCATCCATACCAGCATGAAGCTTGCCCGTTGACTCTTTCGCAGCCATTGCAAGGCCAAGCTTAGATAGGTTAGGTAGCTTAAGCTCACCACTGCGCAGATCGTTATCTGCGTTACCTAGCGCACACTGCTCAGCGATGTGGCCAAAGGTATCTGAACCTACATCGCCAAATTTTTCCGCATCCGCAGAAGCGCCGATTCCGAATGAATCTAAAACTAAAATAATTGAACGTTTCATAATCTTCTCCACCGTTCTTTATACGTCTTCCGCTCGGATCTGGCGGTAAACATTTGGTGTTGGGGTATAAGTACCACCCACTGTAATTGCTTCACGCAGTGCGTTAGCCGCTTCTTGCCACTGTTCTTCACTGCGAGCATGAATAATCGCAAGCGGGGTGGCTTGGTCAGCGGTTTGACCAAGGCGGATAAAGCCATCAAAACCTACAGCATAGTCGATAGTGTCAGTTGCCACACGGCGACCACCACCCATACCGACAACTGCCATGCCAATGGCACGAGTATCCATCGCAGATACAACGCCTTCACTATCGGCATAAACTGGCTTGATAACTTCCGCTTTTTCTAAGTAGTTATCGTAATTCTGTACAAAATCTTCAGGGCCACCTAAACCTGAGACCATGCGACCAAAGCACTCAGCCGCCTTACCATTGTCCAAGACTTCCATTAATCTAGCTTGTGCATCTTCGGTATCGCTCGCAAGCTTACCTAGCACAAGCATCTCGGCACATGACGCCATGGTGACTTCTAGCAATCGAGGGTTGCGGTATTCACCAGTCAGGAAGCGAACGGCTTCACGAACTTCCAAAGCGTTACCAGCAGAAGACGCCAACACTTGGTTCATGTCAGTGAGTATCGCTGTCGTCTTAGTACCAGCGCCATTGGCCACTGCAACAATAGATTTAGCCAACTCTTCAGAAGCTTCATAAGTTGGCATAAATGCACCACTACCCACCTTCACATCCATCACTAAAGATTCAAGGCCTGCAGCCAATTTCTTTGAAAGGATAGATGCGGTAATGAGAGAAATATTATCGACAGTCGCTGTGATATCACGAGTAGCGTAAACACGTTTGTCCGCAGGGGCTAGGTCACCCGTCTGACCTATGATTGCCACCCCAGCATCCTTGGTCACTTGACCAAATACTTCATTGGTAGGGGTAATATCATAGCCCGGAATCGACTCAAGCTTATCCAGCGTGCCACCCGTGTGGCCTAAACCACGGCCAGAGATCATTGGAACGAAACCACCGCACGCGGCCACCATAGGGCCAAGCATCAGCGAGGTCACATCCCCGACTCCACCAGTAGAGTGTTTATCTACAATTGGACCGCCAAAGTTTTGCTCGGCCCAATCAATTACCATGCCGGAATCTCGCATTGCACAAGTCAGAGCAATGCGTTCTGGCATGGTCATTTCATTGAAAAAAATAGCCATCGCAAACGCTGCGATCTGGCCTTCAGAGACTGTATTTTTGGCAACGCCTTGAATGAAGAAGTTGATCTCTTCATTCGTCAGTACTTCGCCATCACGTTTTTTACGAATAATTTCTTGTGGTAAATACATTAGTACCTCCTCAGCATCCTGCTGAGTACAAAATAAGTATAGGAGAGTTGGGATAAACGGGGTGCAAGCACCCCATCTAAATGACTTAGTAAGCTGCAGGGTCTGCAGTTTCGTCACTCACTTCTAATGTATTAAGAAGGTTTGTTAGTAGGCTTGATGCACCAAAGCGGTAGTGCATGTTGTCTGCCCAGTCAGCGCCTAGGATGTCATCTGCCATCGCAAGGTAAGCTGCTGCGTCTTCCGCCGTACGAACGCCGCCAGCTGGCTTAAAGCCAACCTTAGCTGCAACGTCCATATCACGGATAACTTCGAGCATCATACGTGCATATTCAGGGGTAGCGTTAACTGGCACTTTACCTGTTGAAGTCTTGATGAAATCAGCACCTGCTTTGATAGAAATTTCAGAAGCTTTCTTGATCAATGCTTCCTCTTTTAGTTCACCAGTTTCGATGATCACTTTAAGAAGGATATCACCACAAGCTTCTTTCACTTGCTTCACAAGTTCAAAGCCCACTTCTTCATTACCAGCGATAAGTGCACGGTACGGGAATACCACGTCAACTTCATCTGCGCCGTAAGCGATCGCCGCTTTGGTTTCAGCAACGGCAATCTCGATATCGTCGTTACCGTGTGGGAAGTTAGTTACTGTTGCAATGCGAACTTCAGGCGTACCTTGTTCGCGCAGCGTTTTCTTCGCAACCGGAATAAAGCGAGGGTAAATACAGATTGCTGCTGTGTTACCTACAGGTGATTTCGCATCATGACAAAGCGCAATCACTTTTTCATCAGTGTCGTCGTCATTTAGCGTGGTTAGGTCCATAAGTTTTAGCGCGCGCAATGCTGCTGCTTTTAAATCGCTCATTTGTATCTCCGAAAAGTATATTCATTTAGTAGCGGTGGATGTTTCCACCGGATTACAACATGAACGGACTTGGTTCCCTGAAGACTTGAACCGAACACGTCGGTTGCAATTGCTATCCTTGTCACCGCACAGTACCAGTTTGGTCTATGGCACAGCAGTTATTAACTGTGACTAACGTATATATGCTTGGTTACCCTCAATAAGCTCACTTCCTGTAAGCTCAGCTGAAGAATCGTTCAATGATCCAATGGTAAGCCATGCCGCCTAAGTACACCCCAACAATTCCCATCACTCCAGAAAGCACTGGAGGGGCAGGAATAGGCAACTTAAGCGCAGAAAATAAGATGCCAACGACAAATCCTGCCAGTGTCGCTAATAACACTTCGTTCATAGCATTCACCTTAACTTCCATAGATACATACATTATAGATATTTCAGCAAAAACTGTAGCCGTATCTAGAACGCAAACGGTTTGTATCTCAAAAAAAACGAAACTGGCCTTTAGCCAATTCCCAAAAAAAAACACCCCGCAGCAATGGCTTGCTACGGGGTGTTTTAATACAGGCGTCTATAAAATATCGACCTTAATTCTTACATGCCAGCTAGGCTTAGGCAGAAACCAGCGATAGTAGCGGCCATCAAGTTAGATAGCGTACCTGCGATTACTGCTTTAACACCCATGCGAGCGATATCTGGACGGCGTTTAGGTGCAAGGCTACCTAGACCGCCAAGTAGAATCGCAATAGAAGAAAGGTTTGCGAAACCACATAGAGCAAATGAGATAATTGCTTTAGTTTTCTCAGACAGTACCACTTCTGGGCTTTCTGCTAGGTAAGGTGCAAACTGAGAGTAAGCAACAAATTCGTTCGCAACCGTCTTCATACCGATGAACTCACCAGCAACTGTAGCTTCAGCCCAAGGAACACCGATTAGGAATGCTAGAGGTGCGAAGATGTAACCAAGGATCATCTCTAGGCTTAGCTCAGCCATACCGAACCAACCACCGATGCCACCAAGCATACCGTTGATTAGAGCAATCAGACCGATGAATGCGATTAGCATTGCACCAACGTTAAGCGCTAGTTGAAGACCTGCAGATGCACCGCCTGCTGCTGCGTCGATAACGTTAGCTGGCTTGTCTGCGCCTTCTTGACTGATATCGTCAAGTTGCTCAATAGCTTCTTCAGTTTCTGGCTTGATGATTTTAGCAAACAGAAGACCACCTGGTGCTGCCATGAATGACGCAGCGACTAGGTATTCAACTGGCACACCCATAGAAGCGTAACCTGCTAGTACACCACCAGCGATAGATGCTAGACCACCACACATTACTGCGAATAGCTCAGACTGAGTCATGCGAGGTACGAAAGGACGTACAACTAGCGGAGCTTCTGTTTGACCAACGAAGATGTTCGCCGCTGCAGACATAGATTCCGCACGAGAAGTGCCTAGTGCTTTTTGTAGACCACCACCAAGAATCTTGATAACCCACTGCATAATGCCTAGGTAGTACAGCACTGAAATTAGCGCTGAGAAGAAGATTAGAGTAGGTAGAACACGGAACGCAAAAATGAAACCTACATCAAATGTTGTTGCTAGGTTGCCGAAAAGGAAACCAGAACCTTCTCCACCGTAGTTGATTACACTTGAAACAGCATCAGAAATGCTGCGTAGGATCTCTTGTCCCCAAGGAACGTAGAGAATGAACGCACCCAGTGCGAATTGGATGGCAAATGCGCCACCTACAGTACGTAGATTAATAGCTTTGCGGTTGTCAGATAGTAGAACTGCGATTGCAATCAGCACTACCATGCCAACCAGGCTCATAAACAGGCTCATAGTTTATGACTTCCTTATAATTAGTAATTTGGCGTGTAACAATTTTTGAAACTCAAAAACGAGGTGGATTATACAAACCCTCACCAAAGAAGCTAGCACCCCCCTCACACTTTCGTTCTACCAAGGAGAAAAATCAGCACATTTTTATGATTTAGATCACATTTTAACTGCAATAGGAGAACGTTTGCGCTTTCATAAAGATCATAGATCACAAATGCCAAATAGTAATTTGCTATTTTCCTTCACTTGTGACGCAATCGTTTGCTTTTGTTCCGTTCGCAGGGTGTTCAACGAAGTTAGCACCTCAGCGACTCTTTTCGGCTCATTAGGCACACCTTGATACCCACTTAATGGCATATCAGGGGCATCTGTTTCAAAAACGAGCGATTCTAAGGGTAATCGTGCAATCGTTTGCCTAGTTTTGTTCGCTCTCGGGTAAGTGATCACCCCACCGACACCAATTTTTAGCCCGAGATTGATGTAATCCATCGCTTGCTGATAACTGCCACTAAATCCGTGAACCACACCTCCATAATCTGGCTGGGTCCGTTTTAAGCTCTGGATCATCTCTTGGTGGGCTTTTCTTGAATGCAATATCACTGGCAATTTGAATTGGTTTGCCAACAAGATTTGCTGCTCAAGTAACGAAATTTGCTCATCAACCTGCTCTTTACCTTGAAAGAAATCTAATCCGCACTCCCCTACTGCGACACATTTTTGACTGAGCCGAAACGACTCTTCAAGTTGCCACTTCAACCGCTGTATTGAGTTGTCATTTATCCCACCTAAAAACAGTGGATGAAATCCGAATGCGTAATAAATTTGGGCATGCTTTTCGCCAAGTTTTATCAGCTCAGCCCAATTGTCTTGATTGATACCCGGCACAATGAAGTGTGTTACGCCCGCTTGAAGCGCCTCATTAATCACAATTTCTAAATTTTTTTGCCTCGCAACAAGGTCTAAATGGCAGTGGGTATCTATCATTGCTACTCCATATTTTGTTCGGTCAACAACGCCTATTATAATGACTGTCTAGCGACGAATTCGGCAATAGTTCAATGTAATCGATTGCAATATTAAAACAGATGTTAAGCCCTATATATCAAGGGGTGCGACCACTAATAAGACTTATATCATTATCAATTGAAATTCCCATAGATCCTGTGAGGCAAACGGTTTCTTTTCATAACCGCAAACGATAAAATGGCCTATAGTGTTTATGGAACTAATGCATTTGATGCAGATAAATCATAAACAAAAGTTTACTAGGTATTAATTGTAGGACTCACCTAGCCAATCCACCGTCGGTAATCTCCTCTCCGACAGAAACAGGGAATTGATCGTGAAAAAAACTATTCTAAAAGCATCTGCTCTTGCAGTGGCAGTCGCATCATTTGGTGCATTTGCAGCAAAACCAGCCGTGGTTTACGACACAGCAGGTAAATTCGATAAATCATTTAACGAAGCTGTATTCCAAAAAGGCGTAAAAGTTTTTAAAGCCGATAAAGGCATCTCAGTACGTGAATTCGAACCACAAAACGAAGCTCAGCGTGAACAAGGTCTCCGCCGTCTTGCTAGCCGTGGTTTCACTCCTATCGTTGCTGTCGGTTTCAACATGGCATCTGCGGTTGAGAAAGTTGCGACTGAGTTCCCTGATATTCAGTTCACTATCATCGACATGGTGGTAGACAAACCAAACGTTCAGTCAATCATCTTTAAAGAGCACGAAGGCTCATTCCTTGTCGGTGCACTAGCAGCTAAGACCTCTGCAACAGGCAAAGTAGGTTTTGTTGGTGGTATGGACATTCCATTGATCCGTAAGTTTGAGTGTGGTTACCGCCAAGGTGCAATGCACGCTAACCCACAAGTGGAAACATTCCAAAATATGACTGGCTCAACTCCAGCGGCTTTTGCTGACCCAGCAAAAGGCTCTGAGCTAGCAAAATCTCAGTTCTCTAAAGGTGTGGATGTAATCTACGCTGCTGCTGGTGGTACGGGTATGGGTGTTTACCAAGCCGCAAAAGATGCAGGTAAATACGCTATCGGTGTAGATTCAAACCAAAACCATCTACAACCAGGCACCATGCTAACGTCTATGGTGAAAAAAGTTGGCCTTGCTGCTTACAACTCTTGGGAAGAAGCTGAGCAAGGTAATTGGAGTGCTGGCATCAAAGTGCTTGGTCTAAAAGAAGGTGCGGTTGAGTGGGCTTATGATGAGCACAACCAAGCGTTAGTTTCGGAAGATATGAAAGCATACCTAGCTAGCCTGCAAGAAGACATCATCGCAGGAAAGATCAAAGTTCATGATTACATGGCAGATAACACCTGTAACTTCTAAACTTTAGGTTTAGACAACTTTCGATCTGTTAAAAATAACGCCGCTGTTTGGTTGCACGACCACATAAACAGCGGCGTATCACTATAAGGCAATATCTCGTGACACAAGAACAATCTATTGCCATTGAACTCAAAAATATCGATAAGCGTTTCGGTGCGGTCCACGCAAACCGAGATATCGATCTGCGAGTTCCTTCAGGCACGATTCACGGCATAATTGGGGAAAATGGTGCGGGTAAATCAACCCTCATGAGCATCATTTATGGCTTTTACCACGCAGACCACGGCGAAATGACGGTAAACGGCCAAGCCTACAAACCCGCCAATTCACAAGAAGCGATCAGCGCAGGCATCGGCATGGTTCACCAACACTTTATGTTGGTAGAAACCTTTACCGTGCTTGAGAACATCATCCTCGGTGCTGAAGACGGCTGGAAACTGACAGAGAGTATCGGCAAAGCACGCAATAAACTGAAAGCACTGGCTGATGATTATGGTCTCGAAGTGCCGCTAGACGCTATAGTAGGTGAGTTGCCCGTCGGTCTTCAGCAGCGAGTTGAAATTCTAAAAGCACTCTACCGAGGTGCTAAGATTTTGATCCTCGATGAGCCAACAGGCGTGCTAACACCACAAGAAGCGGATCACCTCTTTCGCATCTTGGATAAACTGCGCTCCCAAGGCACCACAATAATGATCATTACTCACAAGCTACGTGAAGTACTTGCGATCACTGACAACATCTCAGTGATGCGTCAGGGTGCAATGGTGGAACACGTGGTGACAGCGCAGACGGACAAGGAATCTCTAGCTGAGCTGATGGTTGGTCGTAAAGTACGCCTGAAAGTAGACAAGTCTGAAGCATCTCCAAAGCAAGAACTGATTAAAGTGGATAACCTACAGTACTTTGATGACTCAGGTGTTGAACGAGTCAAAAGCGTTAGCTTCGGGGTACGACAAGGCGAGGTTGTCGGCATTGCAGGCGTGTCTGGTAATGGTCAATCAGAGATCCTCGGACTGCTATCTGGGATTTTACAGCCCTTCTCAGGCCAGATAGAGCTCAATGGTCACAAGATAGATAACACGACCACCTTAGACCCTCGCCAAGTGCGAGCTATCGGTGTGGGCCATATACCTGAAGATCGCCATAAACAAGGACTTATCAATAAGTTTGAAGCGCAAGAAGCATATATCCTTGGTTATCATCACCTCCCTGACTACAACAAAGGGATGCTGCAAGATAAAGCGGCGATAAAGCTTAGCTGCCAACAAAGCATGGATAAGTGGGATGTTCGCCCTAACGATACGACGCTCAAGACCGCAAACTTTTCTGGGGGTAACCAGCAAAAACTGGTGATCGCTCGTGAAATGGAGCAAAACCCAGATGTACTGCTCGTCGGTCAGCCAACCCGCGGTGTTGACATTGGTGCTATCGAGTATATCCACCAGCAAATCATCGCAGCTCGCGACGAAGATAAAGCGGTGCTGTTGGTATCGGTTGAACTTGATGAAATCTTGTCTCTGTCTGATCGCATAATAGTAGTGTTTGACGGAGCTATCGTTGGTGAAGTGTCGGCCAAAGATGCGGATGAAAAAACGCTAGGGTTGATGATGGCAAATATCCTGCCTGACCATTTAAAAGCAACCAATAGCGATATCCAAAGCGCACAAGGAGGCGAGCAATGAGCCAAGCAAAAGTACCCGCTTGGGTAACCGTGGCACTCTTGCCTGCAATTAACGTATTAGTTGCTTTTCTGGTATCAGCACTACTGTTTCTTTACATCGACATCAACCCAGTGGATGCGGCAAAAGTGATGTGGACCGGGGCATTTGGCTACGCTGAAGGCTTTGGTTACACCATGTATTACGCCACTGGCTTCATCTTCACCGGACTGGCTGTCGCCGTCGCATTCCATGCAGGTCTGTTTAACATTGGTGGTGAAGGTCAGGCATATATTGGTGGCCTTGGGGTCGGCCTTATCTGTTTAACACTCGGTGAGTATGCCCCTTGGTATATCGTCTTCCCAGTGGCGATCATTGTTGGCGGTCTGTTTGGTGCAGCCTGGGCATTTATCCCAGCTTACCTGCAAGCAAAACGCGGCTCACACATTGTTATCACCACCATTATGTTCAACTTCATCGCTGCATCCTTGATGGCGTACCTTCTGGTCGATATCTTGAAGCCAGAAAATACCATGGCAACGGAGAGTCGTGTATTTGCGGCGTCGAGTTGGCTACCTAAGATGCATGAAATTCTTGCGGTTTTCGGTATCGAAATGGCGGCAAGCCCGATGAATCTGAGCTTTATTTTTGCCCTGCTTTGCTGTGTATTTGTGTGGTTGTTTATGTGGCACTCACGCTGGGGATACGAGATCCGCTCGGTCGGCTCTAACCCATCAGCCGCAAGCTATGCAGGCATCAATTACGTTAAGATCATTGTATTAACCATGCTTATTTCTGGCATGTTAGCGGGCTTCTTTGGTCTAAACGTTCTGCAAGGTGAGCTTCACCAGATCAAACTCAACTTTGTTGAAGGCTTTGGTTTTACTGGAATCGCAGTGGCACTGATGGGACGTAACCACCCAATCGGTGTATTGCTCGCTAGTTTACTGTTTGGCTTCCTTTATCAAGGGGGCGCTGAGCTCAGCTTTGAATATGGCGTCGACCGTAACATCGTAGTTGTATTGCAAGGTTTGGTTATATTGTTCTCTGGCGCACTAGAACATATGTTCCGCCCAAGCCTTGAGAAAACTTACCTGAAACTGTTTGGCCCGAAGAAACCAGACCAAGCTGAGAAAGGAGTCGCTTGATTATGTTTGAAACGATTATTCTCATGCTGGATGCTACGTTACGTGTGGCAACTCCACTTATCTTGGCGTCTCTTGCTGGCATGTTCTGTGAGCGCTCAGGCATCGTAAATATCGCCTTGGAAGGTAAATTACTGGCGTCGGCCTTTGCGGGTGCAGCAACAGCGCATGTGACGGGCTCAGCTTGGCTCGGTTTGTGTGCTGGTATTGGTATCTCAGTATTGCTTGCCCTACTCCATGGTTTTGCTTCTATCACTCACCGTGGTGATCAGGTCGTCAGTGGTATGGCGATCAATATCTTAGCTGCTGGTTTAACCATAACCCTTGGTCGTCATTGGTTCCACCAAGGCGGCCAAACTCCAGCGCTTTCGGGTGATGCACGCTTTGCTCCGATCACTCTTCCAGGCGCGGAAGCACTCGCAGATGTCCCTGTCATTGGCCTGCTCTACTCAGAACTTATTAGTGGCCACTCCATATTGGTCTATTTAGTCGTACTGATTGTTCCTTCCGCTTGGTTCTTACTGTTTAGAACACGTTTTGGTTTGCGTTTGCGTGCTGTAGGTGAATCGCCATCTGCGGTTGATACTGCTGGTATCTCTGTGGTGCGGATGCGTTATGCAGCGGTTGCCATTTGTGGGGTTTTAGTCGGTATCGGTGGTGTCTACCTGTCCGTTGCTCAAACGGCGCAGTTTATCCCGAATATGAGTGCAGGTAAGGGCTATATGGCGCTAGCAGCGCTTATCTTTGGTAAGTGGCGTCCGTTTACGGCGATGGGTGCTTGTCTGCTGTTTGGTTTCTTAGATGCGTTAGCCATTCGAATGCAAGGCGTGAGCATCGGTGACTTTGCTATCCCTGTACAAGCCATTGAAGCGATTCCGTACGTACTCACGGTCTTCCTACTCGCAGGCTTTATCGGAAAAGCAGTGGCTCCAAAAGCGATTGGTGTTCCATATACCAAAGAGCGCGAGTAATCACTAGTACTTCTTAATGCATAAAAAAACGGTAGCCTGCCATGCAGTCTACCGTTTTTAATTACAAGTCAATTAACGAGAGATTAATGCTCGCGCGTTGCACGGAATTGAACGTCCGGGAAACGCTCACTCGCAAGGTTTAGGTTAACCATGGTTGGTGCGATGTAAGATAGGTTATCACCACCATCTAGCGCCAAGTTAGATTGGTTCTTACGCTTGAACTCATCTAGTTTCTTGTCATCGTCACACTCAACCCAACGAGCTGTTGCTACGTTCACGCTCTCGTAGATCGCTTCTACGTTGTATTCCGCTTTCAGACGCGCTACAACCACCTCAAACTGAAGTACACCAACCGCACCAACGATCAAATCGTTGTTTTGTAGCGGACGGAACACTTGCACCGCACCTTCTTCCGAAAGCTGGATCAAACCTTTTAACAGTTGCTTCTGCTTTAGTGGATCACGCAGACGGATACGACGGAACAGTTCTGGTGCAAAGTTTGGAATGCCCGAGAACTTAAGTGATTCACCTTGAGTAAAAGTATCACCAATCTGGATAGTACCGTGGTTGTGCAGACCGATGATGTCACCTGCGTATGCATTTTCCGCACGAGAACGGTCACCCGCCATAAAGGTTACCGCATCCGAGATGTTGATCTGCTTGCCAAGACGAACGTGGTTCATCTTCATACCCTGTTTGTAGGTACCCGATACGATACGCATAAATGCGATGCGGTCACGGTGTTTAGGGTCCATGTTCGCCTGGATCTTGAATACGAAGCCAGAGAATTTCTCTTCGCTCGCTTCAACTTCACGCTCATTTGCCTGACGTGGCATTGGCTGAGGAGCCCACTTAGTTAGACCGTCTAGCATGTGATCTACACCGAAGTTACCTAGTGCGGTACCGAAGTAAACTGGCGTTAGTTCACCTGCTAGGAATAGCTCTTCATCAAACTCAGGTGCTGCACCTATCACAAGTTCAAGCTCTTCACGCAGCTGCTCAGCTAGGTCGTCGCCTACAGCTTCATCTAGCTCAGGGTTGTCTAGACCCTTGATGATGCGCTGCTCTTGGATTGTGTGGCCTTGACCTGTTGAGTAGAGGATCGTCTCATCACGGTGGATGTGGTAAACACCTTTGAACTCTTTACCACAACCGATTGGCCATGAGATTGGCGCACACGCCATGTTTAGCTCGCTCTCAACCTCATCCAGAAGCTCCATTGGATCACGGATATCACGGTCAAGTTTGTTCATGAAGGTGACGATCGGCGTATCACGCAGACGGGTAACTTCCATCAGCTTACGAGTACGATCCTCGACACCTTTCGCTGCATCGATAACCATCAGACATGAGTCTACTGCGGTTAGAGTACGATAAGTATCTTCCGAGAAATCTTCGTGTCCTGGAGTATCAAGCAGGTTTACTAGGCAATCGTTGTATGGGAACTGCATTACCGAGGTCGTTACCGAGATACCACGCTCTTTTTCCATCTCCATCCAGTCTGACTTCGCGTGTTGCGCTGAGCCACGACCTTTTACCGTACCCGCTGTCTGGATAGCGCGTCCGAATAGTAGAACCTTTTCAGTAATGGTGGTTTTACCCGCATCCGGGTGAGAGATGATTGCGAAAGTTCTACGCTTAGACACTTCCTGCATAAATGGAGAATTCGACATTTGAATGATCTTCTTTGTATTGCTTGGTTTTGATGATCACCAAAACCAAGTGATTGAATTCGCTATATCACGCCTTAGCGCAATCTAGTTCACAATAAAGCACTAACTAATCAGATAGTTAGCATTAGTTATTTGCTATTACTGTGATAACTACATTGGTCGGTCTCTACTGGCGGATTTTTTGGTGTGCGCAATTGTATGAGATCCGCCCCAAGCTTTCCAGTTTGTGGCGAAAAAAGCAGCTTAAGAAATGCGCAGGCGCTACGAAAAGCTCAAGAAAAGGTAGCTCATCACCACCGCATCTTCACGGCCCGTCGCTGTCGGGTAATAATCTCGGCGGCGATCAACCTCATTGAAGCCTTCACTCTGGTATAAGTTATAAGCTGCGATGTTGCTTTCACGCACTTCCAGCCATGCGCTTTCACAGCCATGCTGTTCACTCACATTGAGGAACTCGCTGAGCAGCTGGCGACCATAACCCTTACTTTGAAATTTAGGGTCGATAACGATGTTTAGCAAAGTGATCTCACCCACGATGTTTTGTGCGTAGAAATAGCCAATCACTTGCTCATCTTCCACTAGCATGTGGTGGCATGCCCCACGGCTATCGAGATCTCGGATCATGCTTTCAGACCAAGGGTGAGTGTGGGCCGCTTGTTCGATCAACCAGATCTGGTCAAGAGCTTGAGCGGTAATCGGAGTAAGTTTAGCCATAAGATTTGATTTGTTGCCAAAGCGCTCGTTTATGCGTTTGGTCGCTTTCTACTAAAGAGATGGAGGAAGAAGATAGGCGTTTAACACCCGCTGGCAGTTCGATATCGCAATCCACCTGCCATGCCCAAGTCAGCGCTGATAGCTCAGCGTTCACTGCTTGAGTCGGTGTTAGGGTAAAGCATTGCTCAAGCGTCACACCCAAAGTTGGCGATACCTTGCCGATGAACTGTGCTTCATTAGCTAATAGTGGCTCATTGCTAACGATAAGCAGCTTACAGTTTTCAGGGATGATAACCGCCGTTGCAGACTGCTCAGTGCCTAGTCTCTCAGGATGCGCAAGCTCCCATTGGTCTATGCCCATCTCTTCGAGGTATTGAAGTTGTTGTGTTGACATAAAGGTTTCCGAAACGGTTCCAATTGGGTTGAACATCTGAAAGGGCGGGATGATAGCAGAGCTGCATACCTTGTACTAGAAGAGACTGTGTTGTCGTTATTCAGGCTTTGCTTCCACAAGCCACCATAAACTCATCCATGAGGGTTTCACTGCGGCATCCCTGCCGCAGAGACTTGCTCCAGCAAAGCCAAAACAACTCATTTGAGTTGTGGATTACAAAGAACCAAACTCAGCCGTATACTCTACCAGCCCAGAATGCTCAGCCAAATCCACCAGCTCATTCGCCACTACCTGAAATGCCCCTTCCGGCACTTCCCACTGGCAGCTCAAATCATGCTTCGCTGCATCTTCAAAACCAAAACGGCCATAGTAGTTAGGATCACCTAATACCACACAAGCCGGGTAGCCAAGCTCTGCCAACGAATGCAGCGCTTCTTTCACTAATTCTGTGCCAATGCCCTTGCCTTGATGCTCTTTTGCTACAGCCAAAGGTGCTAATCCTTGCCAATTAAGATCCTCGCCACCAACCGTGACTGGCGAAAACAGTACATAGCCAATCACTTCACCTTCATCACTGCACGCCACTAAGGACAAAGTTCGATGACCATTCTCTCGCAGAGAGGCGACTAGATTCGCTTCTGCTTCAGTTTCAAAGGTGTTCTTTAATAGCTGCTCGACTGGGATAATATCCGCAGGTGCTTCAGTTCGAATAAGCATTTGGGCTCTCTTGTGGGTTAAGATCAGTTTGCATGCCTTTTTGCACAAAGTTAGCTAACTGATCTAAGGCAATTTTCATTCCTGATGGTAACGCATCAAGGTCAACGCTATCCATCAAATTTTTCACCTCTAGGCCCAGTTCGGTATCGCCTTCAATGCTCAAACGACGCTGGAAAAATAGAGTATCTGGGTCTTCTTTACGACCTGCGATGAGCACCAGATCATTTAGCTCTCCACTAAAACTCACATCGTGGGCCACCACTTTATCTGCCACCACCAACTGCTCGTCTTGGTAGCTAATGAACCATGCAAGATTAAGATCTCGCACTTCCACTTTTAACCACTTATCTTCTAGAAATTCAAAATCACCATCTTCCAGTGCTTCACGAAACACCTGCTTGAGCCCTTCGAGAAGTGCTCGATTTTGCAGCGATTGTGGCAAAAGTTGGGCTGGAGATCTCAAAATGGCAGCCGCATTATGTACCAATTGAGCTCGGATCTTATTTAACACGCTAATATCTCTTGTATTCGATGAAATAGATGACAGCAAACAGCATCGTTATCAACGAAAGTGCTACCACCATAGTTATGAGTTGTCTTCATACTAGTAGATTCTTTGTTAATAATTCATGTTATACGTCAAAAAAAGCAGTGCTAGCTAACGCTGCACTTTTACATCTTTGTTTTCAACGCTATAGTGACTAAACTTAGGTGTGAGAGCCGTACTTTTTCGTACTGATATTTCTAACATCGACATTTACATTAATGCAACGAACAAAGTACATGCCTTCACTCATTGCTCGTTTTTCGGAAAATTTGGATGCCAACTGAACAATTACATGACTGGTTTTCTACGCTAACTGACAATAGCCCGTTTTTCTTTGCGATTATTGACCAGCAGCATAATTACCGCATGGTTAATGAACGCTACTGCGAGATCTCAGGTCTCGATAAAAGTGAAATGGTTGGTATGTCCGATAAACAAGTTTTAGGGGAGGTATTCTATAAAAACCTCAAACCCTATTACGAACGAGCATTTGATGGGGAAACCATCGAAGCTGAGATCACACTCAACGACCACAACCTCGAAACCAGCCTTCATTTCAGTTTGGCTCCGGTGAATAACGAGACAGGTGGTGTGGAATGCGTCACCTTTCATGCTATCGATACCTCCGAAAAGCAAATCCTTGTACGCTCGCTTGAAGAATCTGAAAGCAAGTTTTCTCGCTTAACCGAATTGCTTCCAAGCGGCCTATTGCTCGTGGAAGAGGGTTGTATCATTTCTGCCAACCCTGCATCTGCTCGCCTACTCGGCTTCAATAGCCATTCAGAGTTACTGGGGGAAGAGCTTAGCCGCTTGTTTGTGGATGAAAAAACCAAGCGTACCTTTGGGTCTCAATTGCTTCATTTGCTCTCTGAGTCGAGCCTTATCTGTTTGACCGGTGCCCGCTGTGGTATCGAACGCAAAGTCAAACTTCAAGTAGAACAAACTCGCATCCTGGGTAATCAGTCACAAATCGTGCTGTTAGAAGATATGAGTGAGGCGCAAGGTAACTCTAATACGGTGAGTGAAACCTCACACATCGACTCTTTGACGAAGCTCTACAACCGTTTTGGCTTCACTCGTCGCCTAGAGCAGTATATTCACAATGAAACGCCATTGGTGATGCTCTACCTTGATATCGATAACTTTAAGAATATCAATGACTCCTTAGGCCACCATATCGGTGATAAGGTGATCAAAGAGGTCTCAGCGAGGCTGCAACGTCTACTGCCTTCGCAAGCTGTGCTTGGGCACTTGGGTGGTGACGAGTTCGGTATCATTCTGCCGGAGCCAGATCATAACCGTACAGCAGACCTACTTGCTGAGCGCATCATTTCGCTAATCAACCAGCCTTTTGACCTTCACCATTTCAGTAAACGCCTAGCCTGCTCAATCGGTAGCGTGCAATACCCAGGTGATGGTCAGGATGCGAGGATCTTGCTGCAAAACGCTGATACCGCAATGTATGAAGCCAAAGATCGTGGCCGTAACCGTCTGATTAAATTTAATGATCAGATGAATAAAGAAGCGCGTATGCGGCTATGGCTAGAGATCGAGTTGCAAAAAGCACTGCAACAAAACGGTTTGGAAGTATGGTATCAACCTAAGGTAAACGCCAAAGATTTCAGTATCAACGGTGCAGAAGCACTCGTGCGCTGGAAACATCCTGTTGAAGGTTATATTAGTCCAGGTGCGTTTATTCCTGTTGCAGAACGAGCAGGCCTTATCGAACAACTTGGCCGAGTGGTGATGCGAGAAGTTTTCTCAACAGTGAAACGCTGGAAAGTGCAAGGCATCTTGCCTGGTCGTGTAGCGATTAACCTTTCGCCAGAGCAGTTTGGTAACCCTAAGCTTATCGATTATATGGAGAAGCTACTGCACACCACGGAACTTGACTCGAGCTGTATTACTTTCGAGCTAACGGAAAGTGCGGTAATGAGTGATAGTGACCACACACTGCAGATGCTCAATGCTATTAAAAAGCTGGGTTTTGCTTTATCGATTGATGATTTTGGCACCGGTTACTCATCGTTATCTTACCTAGCTCGTTTTCCATTAGACGAACTCAAGATAGACCGAGCCTTCATCTCCGATGTGGATAAGCTTCCTAAGCAAGTTACCGTGATCGAAAACATCATTAACTTAGGTAAATCACTGAACCTATCCGTCGTCGCTGAAGGTGTAGAGACTCGCCAGCAAGCAACCTTGCTCTCTAATTTAGATTGTCACTCTATCCAAGGCTTCCATTTTTACCGCCCTCAACCAAAGAATGAGGTGGAAGAATTGTTGGTGCAGAATCGTCGACATAAGAATTGATGCTCGGTAAGCGGACGCAAGGCTAACGATTTAAAGGTTGAGGGGCTGAAGGAAGCCAAGGTTTGGCTAAAATCCTATCTCTGTTCATCATACCGTTAGTAAGGCGTCCGTTAGCGAAGCGTCCGTTTCCCCTTAAACCGAAATTCTTGCTCAACATCAACACCTTTCCTTGTAATCCTCCATAAAATCAACCATTACCACCAATAATAATCAGGTATCGAGCACATGGAGCTTCTGTGTCCTGCAGGTAATTTACCTGCTCTTAAGACCGCAATAGATTGTGGTGCCGACGCGGTGTACATTGGGTTCAAAGACGACACCAATGCACGCCATTTTGCCGGGCTAAACTTTACTGGAAAGAAATTAGATAAAGCGGTTCAGTACGTCCACGATAGAAACAAAAAAATTCACGTGGCGCTTAACACCTTTGCTCACCCATCCGGCTTTGAACGCTGGACCAACGCCGTCGACCAAGCCGCACAATTAGGGGTTGATGCATTAATCATCGCAGACATTGCTGTCCTTGAATATGCTGCTACTCGCTACCCAGAGTTAGAGCTTCACCTTTCTGTGCAAGCTTCAGCAACTAATGTAGCTGCTATCAATTTCTACAGGCAAAACTTCAACGTAAAGCGAGTTGTATTGCCACGAGTGCTCTCTATTCACCAAGTAAAACAGCTTTCTAGAAACATTCCACAAGGCGTCGACTTAGAAGTGTTTGCGTTTGGTAGCCTATGCATCATGTCGGAAGGTCGTTGCTATCTCTCTTCCTACATGACGGGGGAATCTCCAAATACCGTCGGTGCCTGCTCCCCTGCTAAATATGTACGCTGGCAAGAAACTGAAAATGGTTTGGAATCTCGCCTCAATGATATTCTCATTGACCGCTATAGCCACGGTGAAAACGCAGGTTATCCGACCTTGTGTAAAGGACGCTTTGATGTCAATTTGGATGGCGAGCAAAAGCGCTTCCACGCACTTGAAGAGCCAACCAGCCTAAATACCTTATCCCTGCTGCCTGAACTGTTTGCAGCCAATGTCGCCTCAGTAAAAATTGAAGGTCGCCAACGCAGTCCAGCTTATGTTGAACAAGTTACACGCACTTGGCGTAACGCTATAGACAGCTATTTAACAAACCCTGAGCAATACCAAGTACAACCTCAATGGGATGCTGCATTGGCTAATGTGTCAGAAGGTACACAAACCACGCTCGGTGCATACCACCGCAAATGGCAATAAGGGAGAGACTCCATGAAATACGCACTTGGGCCTCTGCTCTACTTTTGGCCAAAGCAAAACGTACAAGATTTTTACGACCAAGCAGCTAACAGCGATGCTGACATTATCTACTTAGGTGAAAGCGTCTGTTCAAAGCGCCGCCTGATGAAGCCTGCTGATTGGTTTGAAATCGCTCAGTGCCTATCGCAGCAAGGCAAGCAAGTTGTACTTTCGACTATGGCGCTGCTGGAAGCCCCTAGCGAAGTCAACGTGATGAAACGTTATATTGATAACGGGGACTTTGCGATTGAAGCCAATGACGTGTCAGCCATCCAGCTAGCGTCAGAAAAGAAGGTTCCATTTGTGGTTGGCCCTGCGGTTAACACCTACAACGCCCACACGCTGAAACTGTTTTTAAAACAGGGAATGATCCGTTGGTGTATGCCGGTCGAACTTTCTCGTGATTGGCTTAGCAATACTTTAGCCCAATGCGATGAGCTAGGTATTCGCAATCAATTTGAAGTGGAAGTATTTAGCCATGGCTATCTACCGCTAGCCTATTCTGCTCGCTGTTTTACGGCGCGCGCAGAAGACCGACCAAAAGATGAATGCGAGACTTGCTGCATCAATTACCCAACTGGGCTAAAAGTTGCGAGCCAAGAGGGGCAAGAAGTATTTAACCTTAACGGTATTCAGACCCAATCGGGTTACTGCTACAACTTGGTTAATGACATCCGCTCAATGCAAGGGCTGGTCGACACTGTACGTTTGAGCCCACTAGGATTGGAAACTTTCCAACATTTGGAGAAATTTAAGGCCAACGAAACAGGCAACAACCCTATCCTACTCGAAGGTCGAGAGTGCAACGGTTATTGGCACAAGCTCGCAGGCTTAGAAGTGACTTCTTAATAAAAAACAGGCTCGATTGAGCCTGTTTTTTTATGCGGCAACGACTGGGCGTCTTAGTAACTCACCCGATTTTAAACGGCGTAAATCTCCAATCATCACTACTATCACTATCACGGTTAGGGCAATGTTAGACAGTGGGAATGCAGCCCACACCCCTTCGACTCCGAAATACTTAGGCAATAACAGTAAGAAAGGCACTTGGAACAATATATTGCTCAAAGAGACAATAATAGCTTTACGCCCAAGCCCCATACCTTGATAGAGTGCGGCAGCAACGACCAAGAAGCCGTCCATAAACACCACACACAGGTGAATACGCATACCCAAAATGGTTTGAGCTGCTAGATCTGGGTCATTTTCGTTAAAGATGCCTACCACTTGTTCTGGGAATAGGTACAACAGACCCACAAACGCCATGCCACCAACCACAGTCACTGTCATTGCTGCCTTGAGCACCTTAAGAATATTGTCGACTTTGCGTGCGCCAAAGTTATAACTCACTAACGGTTGCATTCCGTTAGCAAAACCCTCAGCGACTAAATAGTAAACCGTGACGATATATCCAACGATGGCATAAGCACCAATCGTCACCCCACTGCCATAGACACTAAACATCCAGTTGTGCATCGCAATCATGATTGAGCTATAGGCATACATGAACAGGCTAGATAAGCCGATACCAAATATCTCAGGGATGTACTTTAGGTTAAAACTGCAATCGCTCAACTTAAGACGCAAGTTCGCATACGGTGTGAAGAAATAGCCTAGGCCAATCACTGTCACTATGCTCTGAGCTAGGGCTGTCGCTAATGCAGCCCCTTGCAGTTCCCATTGAAGAACTGCGATGAACACGTAATCAAGTACGATATTGGCTACTGCGCCAATCACCATCAAAGTTGTGGCCAGATTAGGGTTATTATCATTGCGGAGCAAAAATGGCAGGGCAATTGATCCAAACGTAGCGGGTAATGCAAAGATCAGTATATCTAAATACTGCTCTGCCATTTGTAGCTCTGGCCCTTGAGAAGCTTGTAAGCCAATGATGTCATCACCCACCCAATAAAGCAGTGGTGCAAACACAGGAGGTAGCAACAGAAATAGCCATACCCCAGATGAAAAAGCCTCTTTGGCTTGAACAAGGTTCCCTTCACCTTGCTTGATTGACGATAGGGCTCCGGTACCGACACCTATCATCATGCCCACGCCGACCATGGTACCGATCAATGGCCAAGCAATGTTTATACCCGCCAATCCCGCAGCACCGATGTAATGGCCAATAAAAATACCATCGACCACTTGATAGAGACCATTAACTAACATCGCCGCTACCGTTGGTAGAGCGTACTGCCAGAATTGTTTCACTATCGGGTCATTAGATCGCATAAGCTATTTAAGGAGAATAATTCACTCAGATTATAGTTTCAACATCAAACTATATCAGAAAGTAGCAACAATGCATCTTGTTTTTCAAATTATTTTGAATAAATAGCTGGGCATGAGTTAAAACAGAGGCTAAAAAGCCTCTGTTTTTTATAAAGTTTGTTCAGCTTGGGGGGAGTCTTTCTGCTCACGTAGTAGAGTGAAGATATTTCCTAGCTCTAACAATGAGTATCTATGTTCAACGTATTCGTAGACATTAAATGATACCGATAGCTTATAAAGCGCAATAGCGTTGGCGTAATCACCATTGAGCTGATAACGCTTGCCTAAATAGAAATAAGCTTCAGTCAATCGTTGCGACAACAACTCGTTATTTTTTGTCGCCTCAACTATGGCTCGAAATGCCGCCTCTTCAGATACTTCATCAAGCAGTAGTGCCGCCATGATCCAACCCCAACGATCGGTACGTTCATCATAACGTTGCTTTAGGTTTTGCAATGCAATTTCTGGCTGCGTCTCATGTTCAATCATGTATAGCCAGATCGCTCTGAATGGATCTTCTGAGTCATCGGCGTAATGTTTGACCATTGCATCGTGAGCGAGTTCGTATCGACCACCGTAGTACAAAGCAATCGCTCGGTTTCTTTCAGCATACTCATTGGTCGGATCAAGCTCTAGGGTTGAATCGAATGCATCGTAAGCGGCGTCAAACTCGCGCTTTTCGGTAAAGTACACACCAAGCAAATTAAACACATCCGGCTGACGAGGGTTGAGCTGCAGTGAGCGTTCAAAATCAAGTCGGGCAAGGTCTCTCAAACCAACATTATCGTAATGATTACCTCGCTCATAATAGAGTTTAGAAAGCACATCTCCATTGAGATCTTCACGAGTTAAAAGCTGACTGATGCGAGCGATCTGAACTTCTTGCTGCAAGCTTGCTTGTAATGGAACTGCCATTGGTGGGTATAACCACTGACTATTATTTTGTGTTGCACAGCCCGTAAGTAGCATCATGCCACCGAGTGCTGCGCACTTTAACCATTTGACCAAACTGAATCTCCTTGTGGCTCAAGCATAAAAAAGAGGAGCCTTAGCTCCTCTTTATAACACGCTTTTCAGATAATTGCGTAAGTCTTAACGAAATTATTCTGCGCTTGGCGCTTCGTCAGCAGGCTTCTCTACCGCTTCTTTCATGCTCAGACGAACACGGCCTTGGCGGTCGATTTCAAGTACTTTAACTTGTACTTCTTGGCCTTCTTTCAGGTAGTCAGATACTTTCTCTACACGCTGCTCAGCGATTTGAGAGATGTGTACTAGACCATCTTTACCTGGAAGAACCGTTACGAATGCACCGAAGTCAGCTAGACGCGCAACTTTACCAGTGTAGATACGGCCTACTTCAACTTCAGCAGTGATCTCTTCGATACGACGGATTGCTTCTTTCGCAGCTGTACCTTCAGTTGCAGCGATCTTGATTGTGCCGTCATCTTCGATTTCGATAGTAGTACCAGTTTCTTCCGTTAGCTGACGGATAACTGCACCACCTTTACCGATAACGTCTTTGATCTTCTCAGCGCTGATCTTCATCGTGTGGATACGTGGAGCGAACTCAGAGATATCTTCACGAGCACCTGAGATAGCTTCATCCATTACAGTAAGGATGTGCTTACGTGCACCTTGCGCTTGGTCAAGAGCAATCTGCATGATCTCTTTAGTGATACCTTCGATCTTGATATCCATCTGAAGAGCTGTGATACCAGTGTTAGTACCCGCTACTTTGAAGTCCATGTCACCTAGGTGGTCTTCGTCACCAAGGATGTCAGAAAGAACAACGAAATCATCGCCTTCTTTCACAAGACCCATTGCGATACCCGCAACAGAAGACTTGATTGGAACACCAGCATCCATAAGAGCTAGAGACGTACCACATACAGAAGCCATTGAAGATGAACCGTTAGATTCAGTGATTTCCGATACAACACGTACTGTGTATGGGAACTCTTCAACAGAAGGCATTACTGCAGCAATACCGCGCTTAGCTAGTTTACCGTGGCCGATTTCACGACGCTTAGGAGAACCAACAAAACCTGTCTCACCTACACAGTATGGAGGGAAGTTGTAGTGTAGTAGGAAGTGATCTTTACGCTCACCTGTTAGCTCATCGATGATTTGAGCGTCACGCTGCGTACCAAGAGTCGCAGTAACGATCGCCTGAGTTTCACCACGAGTGAATAGCGATGAACCGTGAGTACGTGGAAGAACACCAGTACGTACGTCTAGCGCACGAACCATGTCTTTCTCACGACCGTCGATACGTGGGTTACCCGCGATGATGCTGCGACGTACAACTGTCTTCTCTAGATCGTGGAAGATAGTGTGGATTTCTTTGGTGTTCGCTTCTGGATCTTCAGCAAGTAGCACTTCGTTTACTTCACCAGCGATCTCGTGGATGCGGTCGTAACGAGCCATCTTCTCTGTGATTTGGTAAGCTTCAACAAGTTTAGCTTCTGCTAGTTCAGCAATCTTGTTTACAAGTGTAGTGTTCTCTTCAGGAGCAACCCAATCCCAAGCTGGAGTAGCAACTTCAGCTGCAAACTCGTTGATTGCTTTGATAACAACTTGCTGTTGGTCGTGGCCGTAAACCACTGCTGATAGCATCTCTTCTTCTGTTAGGTTGTCAGCTTCTGACTCAACCATAAGAACAGCGCCTTCAGTACCCGCAACCACTAGGTCAAGCTTAGACGTTTCTAGCTCAGTGTTGCTTGGGTTAAGTACTAGTTCACCGTTGATGTGACCAACACGCGCTGCACCGATAGGACCGTTGAACGGGATACCAGAGATAGCAAGCGCTGCAGACGTACCAATCATGGTTGGAATGTCTGGTTGTACGTCAGGGTTAACTGACATTACAGTTGCGATAACTTGCACTTCGTTTTTGAATGCGTCTGGGAAAAGTGGACGGATTGGACGGTCGATTAGACGTGCAATCAGAGTTTCACCTTCAGAAGGGCGACCTTCACGCTTGAAGAAACCACCAGGGATTTTACCCGCAGCGTAAGTACGCTCTTGGTAGTTTACTGTTAGTGGGAAGAAGTCTTGGCCTTCTACGGCTTCTTTCTTACCAACGACAGATACGAATACTGAAGTGTCATCTACGTTTACCATTACAGCAGCAGTAGCTTGACGTGCGATTACGCCCGTTTCTAGAGTTACGGTGTGGTTACCGTATTGAAACGTCTTAACAACTGGTTTTTCAAACATTGTTATTCCTTGAACTAGGCACAGGCCTAGAGAGTATTGATTATGTTCAAAGCATTACTAATCGCGACTAGTGAAAATAGACTTAAATTTCGGGAAATCTATTTTTAATAGCCGCGACCATTAGGTCGACGTTGTGACTGTAACACTTTGAGTGGTTAGCAATTGTCCAGGATGGATTTTTGCCGAGGGTAGTATAGCGGTAAAAGCTATCGATGGCTAAATTTAGCCAACAAAAAAGGGGCTTAAAGCCCCTTTTTCGAACAAACTGTTCTTAGCGACGTAGGCCAAGACGTTTGATTAGGTCTTGGTAACGCTCTAGGTTCTTACCTTTAAGGTAATCTAGAAGCTTACGACGACGAGAAACCATACGTAGAAGACCACGACGGCTGTGGTGATCGCCTTTGTGCGCTTTGAAGTGACCTTGTAGGTGGTTGATAGAAGCAGTTAGTAGTGCTACTTGTACTTCTGGTGAACCAGTGTCGCCTTCAGATTGTGCGTATTCTGCAACGATTGCTGCTTTAGTTTCTGCATTCAGAGACATAATTCTCTCCTAATAAGAGTTGGGTTTTAAAAGTGTGCCGCCAATCTCTGATTCAGCAGGCACGATGAGCGGGGGATTATAAGGGGGGTTTAAGGTTTAGGCAAGGGAATATTCGGCAATCGGTAAACGGGCGCTTCGCTTACGGTAAACGGTGTTACCAATGGAACTCAAATACCCCCACCGATAGCCGTTAACGAAGTGTCCGTATGCCGTTAGCGCTAGCATCCGCCCTAAAAAAACGGGAAAGCCTAAGCCTCCCCGTTTTTATCATTGCTCTTCGTTACGAAAAACAACCAGTCGCTTCGGTGCGATGCGACCATCGTCGTCGATTTCACCGATACCGATGAAGGTGCCTTCGCACATCATGCGTACTTGACCGTCAACTGGACCGCCAAATACTTGTACTGGCTGGCCGTGTTGAACCATATCTGCAAGCTCTGGGATAAGGTCTACCGACTCTAGGTCTTGTACCGCAGTATCCATAGGCATTAGCAGTGGATCAAGCAGCTCACGAGGTGCTTTTTCTTCACGGTGTGCTTGCTCTAGCAGCTCTTCAAGTTGCTCTAGCGTCACCATGCGCTCGTATGGGTAGCTAGAAACACCCGTACGTCGTAGGTAAGTTACATGAGCACCACAGCCTAGCATCTCGCCAAGGTCATCAACGATAGTACGGATGTAAGTACCTTTTGATACGTGCACATCCATCTCGATCTCATCGCCATTGAAGTTCAATAGCTCAATCTCGTAAACATGGATTGGGCGTGATTCACGAGGAACCTCGATACCTTCACGAGCGTACTCGTATAACGGCTTACCTTGGTACTTCAGTGCAGAGAACATTGATGGGATCTGCTCTGATTCACCACGGAACTTGGCAATACAGCGCTCAAGCTGACCACGGTCAACTTTAACTGGACGAGTTTCTACTACTTCACCATCAGAGTCTGAAGTGTTAGTACGCTCACCAAGCTTGGCTTTCACTACGTAGCGCTTGTCAGAATCCAGTAGGAACTGAGAGAACTTAGTCGCTTCACCAAGACAGATTGGCAGCATGCCAGTTGCTAGTGGATCTAGCGCACCGGTATGACCCGCTTTCTCTGCGAAGTAGATGCGTTTTACTTTTTGTAGCGCATCGTTCGAAGTAATACCGGTTGGTTTATCCAGCAAGATCACGCCATTGACTGGGCGACCGCGACGACGTCTAGCCATTACTCTTCGTCCTCACGACCCGCTTCTGACTTCTTCTCGTTGTCACGAGAAACCACTTTGCTCACTAGGTTCGACATACGCATACCTTCAACTAGGGTATCGTCGTAAGTGAAGCGAACTTCAGGTGTTAGACGTAGGCGGATGCGCTTACCCAGCATCATACGGATATGTGGTTCGTGCTCTTTAAGTGCTGCTAGACAGCCTTCTGGCGTCTGCTCACCCACACATAGGAAAGTAACGAATACTTTTGCGTAAGCTAGGTCACGTGATACTTCAACGTCCGAGATAGTTACCATGCCGATACGTGAGTCACGAACTTCACGTTGCAGGATCATCGCTAGCTCTTTTTGCAACTGCTGAGAAACGCGCTGCGTACGGCTAAATTCTTTAGACATAATCTTTTCTCTTAAATAGTAAGAATGGGGGGATGGATAAACTCCAGCCCCCCATGGTGTATTCAACAACCATTACTCAAGGATTGAACCCAAAGTAATTTTAGTCAATTAGTCCAGTGTACGTTTGATTTCCACTGTTTCGAATACTTCGATCTGGTCACCAACGCGAACATCATTGTAGTTCTTAACGCCGATACCACACTCGTAGCCATTCTTAACTTCTTGTACGTCATCTTTGAAGCGACGTAGCGACTCAAGCTCACCTTCGTAGATTACAACGTTTTCACGTAGTACACGGATTGGGTTGTTACGCTTGATCAGACCTTCTGTAACCATACAGCCTGCAATCGCACCCAGTTTAGGCGACTTAAATACGTCACGTACTTGAGCTAGACCGATGATTTCTTGCTTGAACTCAGGAGCAAGCATACCGCCCATTGCCTGTTTCACTTCATCGATTAGCTGGTAGATGATTGAGTAGTAACGAAGATCTAGGTTCTCGTTTTCAATCGTACGGCGAGCAGATGCATCAGCACGAACGTTGAAGCCAAGGATGATAGCGTTAGAAGCTGCTGCAAGTACTGCGTCAGTTTCTGTGATACCACCAACACCTGAACCTACGATGTTCACTTTAACTTCGTCAGTTGATAGCTTACGTAGTGAATCAGCGATTGCTTCTACAGAACCCTGTACATCAGCTTTCAGTACAACGTTTAGTTCTGCAACTTCACCAGCTGCCATGTTAGAGAACATGTTCTCTAGCTTAGCTTTCTGCTGACGAGCCAGTTTCACATCACGGAATTTACCTTGACGGTAGTTCGCAACTTCACGAGCTTTACGCTCATCACGTACAACAGTCGCTTCGTCACCTGATGCAGGTACGCCAGAAAGACCTAGGATCTCTACTGGGATAGAAGGACCTGCTGAAGCTACTTCGTTACCAACTTCATCACGCATTGCACGAACACGGCCGTACTCTTGACCACAAAGAACGATGTCGCCCTTGTTTAGAGTACCAGACTGTACAAGTACAGTAGCTACTGGACCACGGCCTTTATCTAGACGTGATTCAACAACCACACCAGACGCCATACCTTCTTCTACAGCGGTTAGCTCTAGAACTTCAGATTGAAGTAGGATCGCTTCTAGTAGGCCTTCGATGTTAGTACCTTGTTTCGCAGAGATGTGAACAAACATGTTCTCACCGCCCCACTCTTCAGGGATTACATCGTACTGTGCTAGTTCGTTCTTAACGTTATCTGGGTTAGCGTCTTCTTTATCGATCTTGTTCACAGCAACGATTAGTGGCACTTCTGCCGCTTTTGCGTGCTGGATAGCTTCGATAGTCTGAGGCATTACACCATCATCCGCAGCAACTACTAGTACAACGATATCTGTCGCTTGAGCACCACGAGCACGCATTGCAGTAAACGCTGCGTGTCCAGGAGTATCAAGGAAGGTAATCATACCGTTGTCAGTTTCTACGTGGTAAGCACCGATGTGCTGGGTAATACCACCTGCTTCGCCCGATGCAACGTGTGTGCGACGGATGTAGTCAAGTGTAGAAGTTTTACCGTGGTCAACGTGACCCATGATAGTAACAACTGGTGCACGAGACGTAGCTACTGCATCGCTGTCACGGTCATTCAGTACCGCTTCTTCTAGTTCGTTCTCTTTGCGAAGAACAACTTTGTGACCCATTTCTTCCGCAACTAATTGAGCAGTTTCCTGGTCAATTACTTGGTTGATAGTCGCCATTGCGCCCATCTTCATCATCACTTTGATAACTTCCGTTGCTTTCACTGACATCTTGTTTGCCAGTTCAGAAACAACGATAGTTTCGCCGATCACAACGTCTTGCTTAGCGACAGTCGCAGACTTGTCGAAGCCGTGTTGCATTGAAGTAGGTTTCGCCAGTTTGCCTTTACGGCCACGGCCACGCTGGTTGTTGTTACGACCATTGCGATCATCATTGCCAGAAGCTTTTTTCTTCTTCTTGCGACGACCGCCTTCCGAACGACGATCCGCTTCATCTTCAGCTTCACGTGCGTAAGTTGATGTCGTTACATGGTAATCTGTCTTTTCCATATCACCCTTTTTCTTGTCTGCAGCAGACCAACGCTCTTCGTTCTTTTCAGCCATTTCACGAGCTTTTTCAAGTTCGCGCTGACTATCCTCTTCAGCTTTACGTTTAGCTTCTTCTTCCTGACGACGCTTCAGCTCATCGGCCTCTTTTTGCGCTGCATCTTGCTTAGCTTTATCTTCAGCACTACGTTCAGCTTTCTGTTTCTCAGCAGCTTCACGTTGTGCTTTCGCTTCTGCTTCACGCTTAGCTTTTTCTTCTGCTTCGCGCTTGGCTTTTTCTTCCGCTTCACGCTTAGCAGCATCTTCAGCTTCGCGACGTGCTAGCTCTTCAGCCTCACGTTTTGCCGCCTCTTCTGCTTCGCGTTTCGCTTCATCTTCAATTGTACTGCGCTTAACGTAGGTACGTTTTTTGCGCACTTCAACCTGAACATTTTTACTCTTGCCGCCACCTGCAGCGACGTTTAGCGTGCTGCGAGTTTTACGTTGTAGTGTCAAACGTGTCGGCTCTGATTCAGCTGAAGTATCTCCGTGTTCTTTTTTCAGATGCGTAAGAAGCACTTGCTTCTCTTCATCACTAACAAAGTCACTGCTGCCTTTCTTCATGCCAGCATCAGCAAGTTGTTCAATTAGACGGTCCGTTGGCGTACCAATTTCCTCGCCCAAAGCTTGAACTGTAAGTTTTGTCATCCGCTATCCTCCTTGCTGAATTTAAATTATTCTTCGTCGCCGAACCAACAGATGTTACGAGCTGCCATGATCAGCTCACCTGCACGTTCTTCTGTCAGATCTTCGATGCCTTCAAGGTCATCAGTACCTTGTTCAGCAAGATCTTCTAGAGTTGCTACACCTTTTGCAGCAAGTTTGAACGCCATTTCGCGTTCTAGACCTTCTAGTGCTAGCAGATCTTCTGCAGGCTCTAGACCGTCAAATGATTCTTCTTGAGCAAGTGCTAGAGTCGTCAGTGCATCTTTTGCACGGCTACGTAGCTCTTCAATCAGCTCTTCGTTTAGACCATCAACTTCTAGAAGTTCAGCCACTGGTACGTAGGCAACTTCTTCAAGCGTAGAGAAGCCTTCTTCAACTAAAAGCTGAGCGAAGTCTTCTTCGATGTCTAGGTGCTTCATGAATGATTCAATTGCAGCACTTGCTTCTTCTTGGTGTTTCTTCTCAAGATCAGCAACAGTCATAACGTTCAGTTCCCAACCAGTAAGCTGAGACGCTAGACGTACGTTCTGACCAGAGCGGCCGATTGCTTGAGCTAGGTTATCTGCTTCAACAGCGATATCCATTGAGTGCGCATCTTCATCAACAATAATAGATGCTACGTCAGCTGGAGCCATTGCATTGATAACGAATTGCGCAGGGTTATCATCCCAAAGCACGATATCGATACGCTCGCCGCCAAGCTCGCCAGAAACAGCTTGTACACGTGCACCACGCATACCAACACACGCACCTACTGGGTCGATACGCTTATCGTTAGTTTTAACCGCAATCTTGGCACGAGAACCAGGATCACGCGCTGCGCCTTTTAGCTCGATAAGCTCTTCTGCGATTTCTGGCACTTCCACACGGAATAGCTCAGTCAGCATGTCAGGCTTAGAACGAGTGATGAATAGCTGGAAGCCACGAGCTTCTGGAGCTACTTTGTAAAGCAAACCACGTACACGGTCACCCGGACGGAAGTTTTCACGTGGTAGCTGGTCATCACGTAGGATCACAGCTTCTGCGTTGTTACCAAGATCCATGATAACGGTGTCACGGTTAACTTTCTTAACCACACCAGTGATTAGATCACCTTCGTTATCGATGAACTGCTCAACGATTTGAGCACGCTCAGCTTCACGTACTTTCTGTACGATCACTTGTTTCGCTGTTTGAGTAGTAATACGGTCAAACGTTACTGACTCAATGTCGTCTTCGATAAAGCCGCCAAGTTCGATAGTTTCATCATCGTACTGAGCCGCTTCTAGAGAAATCTCTTTTGTTGGCGTTTCAACTTCTTCTACCACTTCCCAGCGACGGAATGTGTCGAACTCACCACTTTTACGGTCGATAGCAACACGTACATCAATTTCGATTTCGTACTTTTTCTTTGTTGCCGTTGCTAGTGCGATTTCTAGTGCTTCAAAGATACGCTCACGAGGAACTGCTTTTTCGTTTGAAACAGCTTCAACAACCGCCAAAATTTCTTTGTTCATCTAATTAGCCTCTATCCAGACTTAAAATTTAGGGATCAGGTTAGCTTTTGAAATATTGCTAAGGACAAATTCTTCTTTTTCGCCATCGACAGTCAGAGTTACTGTGTCGCCATCGACGCCCTCAATAACACCTTTCCACTTACGACGGTTGCCCATAGCCATTTTCAACACAAGGCTCACCTCGTGACCAACAAACTGCTCATAATGCGCAGCTTTGAAAAGTGGACGCTCCAAGCCTGGTGAAGATACTTCTAGGTTGTACGCCACTGAAATTGGATCTTCTACATCCATCACCGCACTTACCTGGTGGCTAACTTCAGCACAGTCATCTACGTTGATGCCATTTTCGCTATCAATGTAGATACGTAGTGTTGAGTGCTCGCCGGCACGGATAAATTCTAGGCCAACCAACTCGTAGCCAGATGCCGCTACCGGCGCTTCCAACATTTCGGTTAATTGTCTTTCTAAACCAGTCATGATTTCACCTTCTTGGATATTTACATTTTGTAAATATAACCACTCTAGAAACAAAAAAAGGGCTAATAGCCCTATCATAAAATCAGCATTATCTAAGTTTTCAAAACTCAGATAACAAAAAACCCCGAATCTAGTCGGGGTTTTTTGTTGCTTGACCCTGATGATACTGATGTTGCCATCAGCCCGCAATCGCTTAACGCCTTAAAAAGCTGTCTAAGCCATTACGCAAACTTGCTAACCAACATTCTCATTCAAAACAATAAGAAAAGTTGGTTGCGGGGGCCGGATTTGAACCGACGACCTTCGGGTTATGAGCCCGACGAGCTACCAAGCTGCTCCACCCCGCGTCCGACTGCTGAGCATTATACGCCCAACATTACAAGTTTGTAAATCATGGTGCCGAGAGAGGGACTCGAACCCTCACACCATAGGCACTAGCACCTCATGCTAGCGTGTCTACCAATTTCACCATCTCGGCATTCAATCTTTTATTGAGGAATTTCGTCGCCGTTTTCAGCTGGAATTTCACTCACATCAGTAGCTTGCTCAACAGTTTGACCTAGTGTCGGGTCAACCCATTGTGATTCAGTAGTATGTGTAGACATACGACCTAACGCTAAGCTAGCGATGAAAAATACAGTTGCAAGAATTGCAGTAGTTCGGGTTAGGAAGTTTCCTGAGCCACCAGCGCCAAACACTGTGTTTGATGCGCCAGCTCCGAACGAAGCTCCCATATCTGCGCCTTTACCTTGTTGAATCAACACCAGGCCAATAATACCAATCGCTGCCAACAGGTAAATCACAAGTAGAACTGTAAACATATTTCCACCTATGTTCCTAATTGTTGAGCCAGCGCCGTCTTCAACCTGAGGACAAGGCTAGCGCACTTTCAACGTGAAAGCGGAAAGCATACTAACCAAACCCTATAGCGCTGACAAGTAAAAATTCACGAAAATGTAAGCATTACAGTTTGATCGCTCAAAATACTAGCAACAACACCTATATCGTCGTGAAATAGTGGCCTAAGCTTTTATAAACCTAGGCCAACCACTTAAAAGCTCGCTTTAACCGCTTCAGCGATTTTCAGCGCTGATGATTTCACTAGCGCATCGTCTTCACCTTCGACCATCACACGGATCAGAGGTTCGGTACCAGACTTACGCAGCAATACTCGACCTTTATCACCAAGTTCGGCTTCCACCTCAGAAACTGATGCTTTTACTGCTTCCGCTTCTAGTGGATTAGAATCGCCAGAAAAACGTACATTTTCTAGCACTTGTGGGTAAAGTGTCATGCCTTGAGAAAGCTCATTAAGCGACATTTCGCTACCAACGACTGACGCCAGTACTTGCAGTGCAGCAACGATGGCATCACCAGTGGTTACTTTGTCCAGTAGGATCACATGGCCTGAGTTCTCAGCACCAATCTTCCAACCTTTCGCTAACAGTTGCTCCATGACGTAACGGTCACCTACCGCTGCACGCACAAATGGGATACCTAACTGCTTCAGGCCATTCTCCATACCAAGGTTGGTCATGAGTGTACCAACCACACCACCTTTGAGTTCGCCACGACGCAGGGCATCACGGGCGATGATGTACGCAATTTGGTCACCGTCAATCTTGTTGCCTAGGTGATCGACCATAATGATACGGTCGCCATCGCCATCAAACGCAAGACCTAAATCTGCATTTTCTGCCACAACGCGCTCTTGCAGTGCACGGACATCGGTTGCACCCACTTCGTGGTTGATGTTAGTACCGTTTGGCTCAACACCCATCGCAATTACTTCTGCACCTAGCTCGCTAAACACTGAAGGTGCAATGTGATAAGTCGCTCCATGGGCACAATCCACGACGATTTTAAGGCCTGCAAGGCTCATTTCCGATGGGAAGGTGCCTTTACAGAATTCGATGTAACGGCCTGCTGCATCATTTAAACGAGATGCCTTGCCTAGCATGGCCGACTCTACACACTCGATGTCTTTATCCAGCTCAGCTTCAATCGCCAACTCAATATCATCAGGAAGCTTAGTCCCCTCTGATGAGAAGAACTTAATACCGTTATCGTAGAATGGGTTATGTGAGGCAGAAATTACGATACCCGCTTCAGCGCGGAAAGTTTGCGTCAGGTATGCCACCGCTGGGGTTGGCATTGGACCAGTAAAAATAGCCTTAAGACCAGCAGCAGCAAGACCCGCTTCTAGTGCCGACTCCAACATGTAGCCGGAGATACGGGTATCTTTACCAATAATAACTTTCTTCGTGCCCTGTTTCGCCAGTACACGACCAGCTGCCCAGCCAAGCTTAAGTACAAAGTCAGGTGTGATTGGGTATTGACCCACTTTGCCACGTACACCATCGGTACCAAAATAACGTCTTTGAGACATGATTATTCCCTGTTTATTTTATTGATTTGCTTGAGTCATGCGTACAATCGCCATCGCATCGGCGGTTTCTTGCACGTCATGGACTCGAATTATTTGTGCGCCTTTCATCGCCGCAATGGTTGCACAGCTTACACTTGCAGCAACGCATTCTGCAGGTTTTTTGTCTAAAAGCTTGAATAGCATCGACTTGCGCGACATGCCCGCAAGGATAGGTAAACCAAACTTATGGAAGCTTTCCAAATTCGCCAACAGCGAGTAGTTGTGCTCAAGAGTTTTACCAAAGCCAAACCCAGGATCTAGCACCAACTGCGACTTATCAATGCCGACCGCTTCACAAGTCGTAATTCGCTCACTCAAGAATTGACCGACATCTTCAATCAGATCGCCATAACTTGGACTGGTTTGCATGGTGCGGGGCTGGCCTTGCATATGCATTAAGCAGATAGGCACATTCGCTTCTGCAGCCACCTCTAACGCACCAGGCTCTTGCAGTGCTCGAACATCATTGATCAAGTCTGCACCAGCAGCAATTGCTTGACGCATCACTTCAGCCTTGCTGGTATCGATGGATATCCAGACATCGCTCACCGCTCTAAGCGCTTCAATGACCGGAATCACTCTATCAAGCTCTTGTTGCAGTTCAACGTCGGGAGCACCCGGACGAGTGGATTCACCACCGATATCAATCAGCGTTGCTCCGGCCGCGATCATCTGCTGGGCGTGCTCAATGGCTTTATCAATTCGATTGAACTTTCCACCATCTGAAAAGGAGTCAGGAGTCACGTTCAAAATCCCCATCACCTGAGGTGTAGAGAGATCGAGCGTTTTGTTTTTGGAATGTAGGATCATAGCAATATAAACACAAAAACCCCGAGCAATACTCGGGGCTTTATTTTAAGACATTAGTGATTAAGAATCTTTGTCAGCACCATCTTGTGGTTTGCTTTCAGATACTTCGTCAGCTTTAGCTTCTGCTTTTTCCTCTGGCTGTTCTTCAGCTTTTGGCTCAGCTTTAGCTTGGTTTGATGCTTCTTGAGCAGCCGTTTGGTCACCCCAGCCTGCTGGCTCACGGATAACTTCCTTACGCTCCATCAAGTCATCAATCTGACCTGCGTCAATGGTCTCATACTTCATTAGCGCATCTTTCATCGCATGCATGATGTCCATGTTGTCTTCAAGGATCTTCTTGGCGCGGTCATAGTTAGAATCGATGATTTTACGAATTTCATCATCAATCAACTTAGCGGTATCGTCAGACATGTGTTTGGTCTGAGTTACGCTGCGACCTAGGAATACCTCACCCTCTTCTTCAGCATAAAGAAGTGGACCCAGTTTTTCCGAGAAGCCCCATTGTGTCACCATCTTACGTGCAATATCAGTCGCACGTTCGATATCGTTAGAAGCACCAGTCGATACCTTATCAGCACCGTAGATTAGCTCTTCTGCCAGACGACCACCGTATAGGCTCGATACCATAGACTCAAGATGCTGACGAGACATGCTCACGCGATCTTGCTCTGGTAAGTACATAGTCACACCCAGTGCACGACCACGTGGGATGATAGATACTTTGTACACAGGATCGTGCTCAGGTACTAGACGACCAACGATAGCGTGACCCGCTTCGTGGTATGCCGTTGACTCTTTGATCTCTTCAGACATCACCATAGAACGGCGCTCAGCACCCATCATGATCTTGTCTTTTGCCAGTTCGAACTCAACCATAGAAACGTTGCGCTTGTTACCACGCGCAGCAAATAGTGCTGCTTCGTTAACTAAGTTTGCGAGATCTGCACCAGAGAAACCTGGGGTACCACGTGCAATCAGTGATGGCTCAACATCACCAGCCAGTGGAACCTTACGCATGTGTACTTTAAGGATTTGCTCACGACCACGTACATCTGGTAGACCTACTACTACTTGACGGTCAAAACGACCAGGACGAAGTAGTGCAGGGTCAAGTACGTCTGGACGGTTAGTCGCAGCAATAACGATAATACCTTCGTTACCTTCGAAACCATCCATCTCAACTAGCATCTGGTTTAGGGTTTGTTCACGCTCATCGTGACCACCACCTACACCAGCGCCACGTTGACGACCGACAGCATCAATCTCATCGATAAAGATGATACATGGTGCGGCTTTCTTCGCTTGTTCGAACATGTCACGCACACGCGATGCACCTACACCGACGAACATTTCTACGAAGTCAGAACCTGAGATAGTAAAGAACGGTACTTTCGCTTCACCAGCAATCGCTTTTGCTAGTAGCGTTTTACCTGTACCCGGAGGACCAACCATCAATACGCCCGTTGGGATCTTACCACCCAACTTCTGGAAACGGCTTGGGTCACGTAGGTAATCTACTAACTCTTTCACGTCTTCTTTGGCTTCATCACAGCCAGCTACGTCAGCAAAAGTCGTTTTGATTTGCTCTTCGCTCATCATACGTGCTTTGCTCTTACCGAACGACATAGCACCTTTGCCACCGCCGCCCTGCATCTGGCGCATAAAGAAGATCCACACACCAATCAACAGAATCATTGGGAACCAAGAAATAAAGATGGTTCCTAGCAGGCTCTGCTCTTCTGGTGGCGTACCTACCACTTTAACGTTTTGATTAATTAGATCATCCAACAGCTTGCTGTCATAAACAGGCATGTAAGTGACGTAACGCGAGTTATCACGACGAACGAAAACAATCTCTCTGTCCTTAAACTGCGCTTCTCTAATCTGGCCTTGGCCAACTTCCTGTACAAACGTGGTGTAGTCTACTGTTCTGCCATTAGATTCCCCAGGGCCAAAGCTCTGGAAAACTGACATCAGCACAACGGCGATAACAAGCCACAAGATTAAATTTTTTGCCATGTCACTCAAGGTGTCAGCCTCGCGATAACTATTTGTAATTAAAAGGTAGGGTACTACAGATTCATAACTGTAGCTATAGTGTTAATTTGTAACTGGGTGTTTAGAACAAATCTCGTTCAACCAGCGAAATCAACCGTTTCGGTGTTAACCTTTGTAGCCAGTAGCTACAACGAACACTTCGCGCGAACGAGCACGAGACGAATCAGGTTTGCGAATCTTCACGACCTTAAACATTTCTCGACACTCTTTCACATATTGGTCAAAGCCTTCACCTTGGAATACTTTAACCACAAAACTGCCGTTTGGAGCAAGCACTTGGCGACACATATCCAATGCCAGTTCGACAAGATACATCGCACGCGGCTGATCAACTGAATTGTTACCTGCAATATTAGGTGCCATATCAGACATCACGACATCGACCATGTCAGGTTGAATACGTTCAAGCAAAGCATCTAACACCGACTCTTCACGGAAATCACCCTGCAAAAAAGCCACACCAGCAATCGGGTCCATTGGCAGAATGTCACAAGCGATAATCTTGCCTTGGTCGCCAACCACTTTTGCTGCAAATTGAGACCAACCACCCGGTGCAGCCCCAAGGTCAACAACGGTTTGTCCCGGTTTTAAAAGTTTGTCTTTCTCTTGAATTTCTTCAATTTTAAAGATAGCACGAGAACGATAACCTTTCTTACGAGCTTCGTTTGCGTACTTATCATCAAAGTGTTCTTTCAACCATCGACTAGAGCTAGCCGAATGTTTTTGTTTACTCATTTGAATCCTAATTTGATCAAAGGTCTATAAGACTAGTCTATTCACAATTTGAATAAACGGTAGTCTTCCAGCATAGATGGCGTTAAAATGCGGGTTTTCAACCCTAATAGTAAAGAAATTTGGTCGCGTAATGAACCTAAGCACAAAACAAAAACAGCATCTCAAAGGCCTTGCACACAGTCTGAAACCTGTCGTGCTTATGGGCGCAAATGGATTAACTGAGGCTGTGCTTGCGGAAATCGAAATCGCTCTAGATCACCACGAGCTGATTAAAGTAAAAGTCGCGTCAGAAGATCGCGAGACGAAAAACCTAATCATCGACGCTATCGTTCGTGAAACAGAAGCAGAAAAAGTGCAAACAATTGGTAAGACACTTGTTCTGTACCGTCAAAGCGAACAGCGCAAGATTGAAATCCCACGTAAATAACTAATATTTAGTTATCCAACGTAAAAAAAGGTCGCATCAAGCGACCTTTTTTGTGTCCATAGAAAAGCCTAGTCTTTTGCTTTTCCCTTAAGCGAAGCGCCCCTTAGCCCTGCGTCCGTTAGCAACGCGTCCGTTAGCAAAGCGTCCGCTTAACGATCAAATATACTCAACCTTATCAATATCATAATCACGCACACCACCCGGAGTCGTGATAGATACTTCATCGCCTTCCATCTTACCGATCAGGCCGCGAGCGATTGGTGAGCTCACCGAAATCTTACCCGCTTTGATGTCTGCTTCGTGGTCACCAACAATCTGATACGTAGACTCTTCATCAGTGTCAACATCAATCACGGTCACTGTGGTACCAAAGATAACCTTGCCAGTGTTTTCCATGTTTGCCACGTCAATGACTTGAGCAACAGACAGTTTGTATTCGATATCACGAATTTGAGCTTCACAAATACCTTGCTCTTCACGAGCTGCGTGGTATTCCGCATTCTCTTTAAGGTCACCCAGTTCGCGCGCCTCTGCAATCGCTTCAGAAATCACAGGACGACGCTTTAACAATACATCAAGTTCATCACGTAGTAATTTCTCACCACGTACAGTCATTGGGACTTTTTCCATTCTATACCTCTCAGCTAAAGAAGGTGATTCTCTAAAAGACACCTTTCTTCAGACAACAAAACCCCACTCGAAACGAATGATGTTCAAGTGAGGTATAAATTCAAATCGTGTTTTGGTTAGTGTAATCAAAGTTATCTTTCAGGTCATCTAAAAAAGGTGATATCGATCACACAACCTAATTCATTCAATAAGTTAGAGATCTATCACATTCTGTAGGGCAACAGCCAAAGGTGCGCCACATCACATAAATAAACAAAAAACAAACACAAAAATAATGTTTTACAAGCCAGTTCAAATTTCAATCAAACCATTGTTTAATAAATATATTTTTTCTAAATAAATATAATAAAACAGTGTTCACTATTGGTTTTTATATCATTTTACTACCGATGAGATGAACTTTCGGGGTACAACATCATCACCTAAGCAAATGCGAGCCACATCACTAATCGGGTTGCCTAACACGATTTATGAATTGGCTGGCAATTATAAGAGTGACGCAGAATCCACTGCCCGCTCAAATTTCACGGACTATCAATTAGGACTTAGAAAGCAATGAACAAAAAAATGATTGCTCTTGTTGTAGCTGCTGCTGCAAGCACTGGCGCAACTGCTGCTGAAGTTGCAAAAACTGAAGACTCTTCTCTAGCTATCGGTGGTCGTATCGAAGCTCGTCTAGCTATCCAAGATGGTAAAGCTGAAGACCAGTCTCGCGTACGTCTAAACGTAGCAGGCGAAACTCAAATCGCTGACGGTCTAACTGGTATCGGCTTCTACGAAGGCGAATACAAAGCGACTAAGTACAACTCTACTGACAACAAACATGATACAGATACTCTAGAGCATCGTTACATGTACACTGGTGTTGCTGGTGACTTCGGTAAAGTAACTGTAGGTACTGTAAACGGTTCTCTACAAAAAGTGACTGACTTCACTGATATCATGTCTTACCACGGTAACGGTGCAGCTCCTAAGCTAGACGTAGCTGACCGTCCTGACCGCTCTATCGCTTACGCAGGTGAGTTCGCAGGTCTTGAAGTTCGTGCTAACTACGCATTCGAATCAGCTGTTGCAAACAGCGAAGGTAAACTAGAAGGCGAGAAAAACTCTGGTTACGCTCTATCTGGTATCTACAACATCGGTGAGACTGGCGCTCGTGTAACTGCAGCTTACGCTCAGCAAGATAACGGCGAAACCAAAGAAAACAAACAAGCGATGGCTGGTGCTTCTTACGAACTAGGCAACATCTACGTTGCTGGTCTTTACACTTACGGTAAAGAGAACGTAACTGGCGCTGACAACACTAAAACTAACGGTTACGAACTAGCAGCAGCTTACAAACTAGGCCAAGCGAAATTCACTACTACTTACAACCGTCTAGACAACGAAGTTGGTAGCTCTGCTGCTGAAAAAGCAACTGACGCAATCGCAGTTGACGCAACTTACTACTTCAACGCTAACTTCCGTACTTACGCTTCTTACAAGTTCAACCTACTGAAAGAAGAGAAAGTTGGCGCTATCAAGTCTCAAGACCAAGCTGTTCTAGGTCTACGTTACGACTTCTAATTTAGCCTTAGCTAAATTCTAGTCTGATAAACGTCCGCTTTATGCGGGCGTTTTTGTTTGTATGGCATGTATGAAACCTGCTGCTATACTGCTCACTTCTATTAAAAGTCAGCGGATAGACTATGCGACAGCTTGTTTTCATTGCCCTTCTTCTCTCTGGTAGCTGCTGGGCTACTCTCCCTGTTGATAAACTGCCCGATGGTAGCCGCACTGCTTTTGTCAGTGGCGATTTATCTCATACCACTTCGCAGCAAAGCCAAGATCAGCTTTTTCCGCCGGCGAGCACATTAAAAGTCATTACCGCTTTGGCGGCTAAACTTGAGCTAGGCGATGAATTTCGTTTTTCAACTCGGCTTGAACGTGTTGGTGCTGAATATGTACTGCGTTTTAGTGGTGACCCGACGTTAACCAGTAAAGATTTGGCCTCGCTACTCAAGCAAGCTAAAGTCAATGGATTGAAAGAGATAACCAACCTCTACTTAGATGGCTCTGTTTTTACTGGTTATGAGCGTGGTGTGGGCTGGCCGTGGGATATTCTAGGGGTTTGCTATAGTGCGCCTGCAAGCGCCATTACTTTAGATAAGAACTGTGTGCAAGCGTCAATCAAAAGTTTGCCAAACGGAAGAACGGAAGTTTTCGTGCCTTCGCACCAACCCATCACTGTCTCTACGGTGGCGATTGCACTTAATAAGGTGAGCAAGAAGAGCAATCAGTGCGATCTTGAGCTCACTACGACCAAAGGCAATAGCTACCACCTTTCCGGTTGTATGCTTAAACGTGATAAGCCGCTGCCGCTCAAGTTTGCTCTGCAAGACACTGTTGACTACACCGAGCATGTACTAAAACGACTACTCAATGAACAAGGCATTAAACTTAAAGGACAGATCCGCCACAAGAGTGTTGAGCGCCAAGGCAAGCTAATCGCCGTTCATCAATCACAATCCCTAGTGCCACTTTTGGATGTAATGCTCAAACAGTCCAATAACCTGATTGCGGACAATCTTACTAAAGCTTTAGGCAATGCGTTCTTCCACCAGCCAGGCAGTTTTGCAAATGGCGCAGAAGCGATAAAACAGGTCCTATTTACCCATACTGGTATCGACCTAACCCAAGCAGTGTTCACAGATGGCTCAGGGCTATCCAGAAACAACCGCATTACCGCTCAAGACATGGCGAAAGTATTGCAATACATTTGGCAAAACGACTCGACACTCAACCTCATCGCTTTGCTGCCAGTGGCGGGAGAAAGTGGCACCCTTTTGTATCGAAAAAGCATTCGCAAAGCACCTTACAAAGGGGCAATCCAAGCCAAAAGCGGCTCTTTGTTTGGTACCTACAACCTTGCGGGATACATCCTCGATGAGAGTGGTGCGCCTAAAAGCTATTTTGTGCAGTTCGTAACCGATTATCACCCAATAAAAAGGGACGATGCACCTAAGGTGCTCGCCCCTATCTATCAGTTTGAACAGGCACTATATAAAGACCTGCTGGCTAAGCCGTAAATCAGGCCTTAAATCAATTTAATCCCAAGAAATAGTTCACTACGTTGAAGTAGATCCAGATCCCTGAGATATCGACCACAGATGCCAGTACTGGGCTCACCAGTACGGCAGGGTCGAGCTTGCAAGCTCGTGCCAAAATCGGCAATACACCACCTAAAGTGGTCGATAATGTCACCTGAATGAACAGTGCCACTGCGATAGCCAATGCTATGGTATTTAAGTCAAAGCCACCCGTTGAGCTGCTGCCACTAAATAGCAACACTCGGCACAAAATAACCACGGCAATCACTGCAGCCAAACAGAGTGCAATTCGACTCTCTTTCCATATTACATCTAGCCACTGGCGCTTTTTGAGCTCACCTGTGGCGAGCGCCCTGATGACCAAGGTTGCCGCCTGTGAGCCCGTATTACCACCAGCGGCAGCAATGACCGGCATATAGACAGCAAGTAGCACCAGTTGGCTCAAAGTGTCTTCGTACTGAGCAATAATGAGTCCTGAAACGATGCCAAGCAAAGCCAAGGCCACAATCCAGCCAACACGCTGGCGGAAGTGAGCAATGACACTGGTGCTTAAATAATCTTTTGCCGTTTCGGCTTCAGAAAAGTTTAACCCCAATTGCATAGCATAGTGACGAGCTCGTTTATTCGAGCCTTGCGCCTCCAATTGGTCCAAAAACCAATGCACGTCAGAAACTTTACAGTTATGTAAGATCTCCACTGCTTCCTCTATAGGCATCACGCCTAATAAATGAAGCTGAGTCTCTTTGTCGTATTGCAAAAATGCGCTGTGAGCAGCGCCAATTTCATCGGCTGAAAATAGCGATGGTTGAATTACCGTCATGGCGAATCTCCCGATTAGCGGTAACGACCATAAAACACGCCTACCCCTGCGTTTTATCGCATCAAAGGAAGTAAAATGTGCTCTATATACTGCTGATAAACCCTCAAAGGTTCATCGGCATGCCCAGGAAGCAGGAGAAAAATTGGGGGAAAAGTTGGGTGTTGAAAAGAATTTTTTCGAAAGATTCCCTACCACTAAGGTAGGGCGGAGTCGCCAATACCGAAGCGGTTATTTTTCTCCCTGACTACTTGGGGGATGGTCGGTATTGTTCATGTTTAACTCCGAAAGTGACTGCAAATCGCAGCGGAGCGAATTATAACACTGAGATCTAGCTCACGCTAGGTGGTAAAAGGTAAGTTTTAGGTAAAAAAATGGCTCCTTCATGAGGAGCCATTTTTAAATCAAACCAATCAATTACTTGATAGTAACACGAGCAAATTTACGTTTACCGACTTGATAAACCGCAGTGCCAGCTTCTGGTACCCATTTGGTATCTTCAATCTTAGCACCATCAAGTTTCGCTGCGCCTTGACGGATCATACGCATAGCGTCAGATGTAGAGTTTACAAGACCTGCCTCTTTGAGCAGGTTAGCAATTGCAATGCCTGCGTCAAACTCAAACTCTGGCATCTCTTCAGGCATCGCACCTTTTTGGAAACGGTTAATGAACTCTTGCTCAGCCGCATCTGCGTCCGCTTGAGAGTGGAAACGCTCGATGATTTCTTTCGCCAATAGGATCTTGATATCACGAGGATTCTTACCAGCTTCTACGTCAGCTTTAAACTGCGCGATTTCCGCTAGTGGGCGGAAAGATAGCAGCTCGTAGTAACTCCACATTAAGTCATCAGAGATGGACATGATCTTACCAAACATCTCGCTTGGTGCTTCGCTAATACCGATGTAGTTGTGCGCAGACTTCGACATCTTCTTCTCGCCATCTAAGCCAACGAGTAGAGGCATAGTAAGCACAACTTGAGGCTTCTGACCGTGCGCTTTTTGCAGTTCACGCCCCATCAGTAGGTTGAACTTCTGGTCAGTACCACCAAGCTCAACGTCTGTTTCCATTGCTACTGAGTCATAACCTTGTAGGAGTGGATACATAAACTCATGGATAGCAATTGGCTGACCGCCTGTGTAACGCTTTTTAAAGTCATCACGTTCTAGCATACGTGCAACGGTCTGGTTCGCCGCAAGACGGATCATGCCTTCAGCGCCTAACTCAGATAACCACTCAGAGTTGAATGCAATCTTAGTCTTAGCTGGGTCTAGGATCTTGAACACCTGCTCTTTATACGTTTCTGCATTACGCAGCACGTCTTCGCGAGTCAGTGGTGGGCGAGTGGTATTCTTGCCCGTCGGATCACCAACCATACCGGTAAAATCACCGATAAGGAAAGTCACATCGTGACCTAGCTCTTGGAACGCACGCAGTTTGTTCAGGATAACTGTGTGGCCTAGGTGGATATCAGGTGCAGTTGGATCGGCACCCAGTTTGATGCGAAGAGGGCGGCCCTCTTTCAATTTGGCAATCAGTTCTTCTTCTGGAATCAGTTCGTCAACACCGCGCTTGATCTCCGCTAGTGCCGTTTCCAAATTCGCCATTTTTGTTCACTCCCACAGATTTGGCAAAAAAATTACATCACGACAGTGTACTTGAATAGCACTCGGTTTTGAAACCAGTTAGACTCGGATATTAGTTATTTTCTTTGAATCGGATTCAAATGGCTAAGTTTGCTCGTCTGCCGCTTGTGCACAAACTATGGATTGTCTTTTTTACTGCGATTGTCGTGTTCGCACTCTTCTTTCTACCCGACACTAAACAGCTCAAATCTCAAGGCACGACTTTAGAAATCGGCAAGCACTACCCATTAACCATTAATGTTGAAGCGCTGAATCCGAGTGTCGAAGTGATGCCGACCTCTCTCATTCGCTGGGAAACCTATACCGTGCAGTCTGGAGAGAGTGCCGCCCTGCTGTTCAATCGAATTGGCCTTTCTGCAAAACTGCTTCACCAGTTGATCAGCAGTGACAAAGAGATTAATCGCCAGCTTTCTAGACTTCGTCCGGGCAACAAACTTCAATTTGGTTTTGACGAGCAAAATGAACTGGTACAGCTCAATCGCAAACTAACAGAATTTGAAACGTTCAAGATCACCCGCTCAGACGACGGGTTTAGTTCCACGACCTCTACCAAACAAGTCGATATCCAATACAATTATTCAGAGTCAGAAATCACCTCAAGCTTTTGGAATGCAGGTGTGAGTGCTGGGTTAACCGCTAACCAGATCATGGAATTGGCAGGTATTTTCGGCTGGGATATCGATTTCGCACTAGATATTCGCAAAGGCGACAACTTCCAAGTTTTGTATGAAGAAAAACTGGTAGAAGGCGAGAAGCTCGGGCGTGGCAACATTATTGCCGCTGTGTTTACCAACCAAGGCGATACCTTTAAGGCGATTAGAGACCCAAAAACAGGGGCCTACTACGATGAAAATGGCCGAGCGATGAAAAAAGCTTTCCTGCGCTCACCAGTCAACTTCCGATACGTAAGTTCCAACTTTAACCCTCGCCGTTTACACCCGGTAACCGGGCGAGTAAAACCTCACCGAGGTACGGACTATGTGGCTCCAGTAGGTACTCCAATTTGGGCAGCAGGTGACGGTATCGTCGAGAAAGCTGGCTACAATAAATTCAACGGCAACTATGTGTTCATCCGCCACAGTAACACCTACATCACCAAATACCTGCACCTTAAAAAGCGCAAGGTAAAAACTGGCCAACGAGTCAAGCAGGGCCAAACGATCGGTACGCTCGGCGCTACAGGTCGAGTCACTGGCGCACACCTACACTATGAGTTTTTGGTTAACGGCGTGCACAAAAACCCGCGCACGGTAAAACTGCCGCAAGCCAAATCCTTAAAAGGCTCGGCGAAACAAGCCTTCATCGGTGAAGCGCAGCAACGTCTGGCTCAACTCGAAAAGTATCAACACCTAATGATGCCAATCGATGAAACCAAACTTGCTGCCAACAACTAGACCCAAAAACGCAAAAGCTCGGTTCACCAACAATGAACCGAGCCCCTTAAAACCTTAATCCCTTAAACCCTTAAACCCTTAAACCCTTAAACCAAGCCTACTTGTTCAACCCAACCTTCTCAAAAACCGCCTTAGCATCTAGGTTATCCAACCCTTCCACTTCTGCGCAGTTGGCGCCTAGAAGTCCATAACGCTTGGTATCCGTATGGGTGAAAATACCGATACAAGTAGCATCTGCTGCATCTGCTAAATGAAGCGGTCCAGTATCACAACAGATAAAAGCATCAAGCTGTTTCAAAACTGCCGCTAAATGGCGCATATCACTGGATTGAAAAGTCTTACGACCAGATTCGAGTGCAGAAGTGATATCAGGGCTTAAAATTTCCACCCATTGGATAGGCTGCGGCGCACCTTGCTCGAACTTAGCCAAAATGTCACGCCACTGCGCCTCAGATAAAAGCTTATCGCCACGAGCCCCTCTGAAATAGGCCATAGTAACGCCCGGATGATCACCTTTTAGCTCATCAGCTACAGATTGCCCCTTGATCAACTCATCATTACCAAACGCCATGGTGTGATCATATTGAGAGTCCACAGGTAGCCCCATCTGTACCAACACATCCAAGCTATTAAGTGCAGCGTGAGGCAAACACTCACCACGAGGTATTGAGTGGGGAGCAGCAGGTAAACGGCGCTGGTTATATTCTGCCACTTTGTTTTTTGCATCTAACATCGCACACATCATGGCGTCACCCACCGAACTATATGGCACAAGCACCAAGTCATACTGATTGCGACGCAGTTTGCCCATGCAGCTCAGCCATTTACCAAGCTGTTTGAATGAGAAGTGCGAGTAATCCATTTGCCCAAACCCCATATGAGCAAAGACTTGGCCCTGCCAAGGTTCATTGAGCAACAGATCGATTTGTGCGTCTGGATACTGCCTGCTCACTTCACGCAAAAATGGCAGCATAAAGTACATATTGCCAATGCGCTTATTGTTACGGATAACGATAATACGTTTGACCTGTTCAGGCGCTAATAAGTCTTTTTGCAAGCTCTTGTTATTCGACAGCATTTTGTAGAGAAGCGTTTCCAGCCCGCCCATTTTGTCGCGGCGATAACTGTCAAATTGACGCAAGGCGTTTTTAATACTCATAGTGGTGAATCAGATCCTTTAGAAACAAAAAAGCGCTTAGATGCAATCAGCTAATCATTGCAAACTAAGCGCTCGATTCTAGCATAAGTTAAGGACTAGGTTGCACTTCCTGCGGCTTAGCTTCAACTTTGGGTTCTCGACCAAGCATCAGCAAGCAAGGTGTTAGTACCAAGGTCAAAACGGTTGCAAACGCTAACCCTCCTGCCACGGCAGTTGCCAATTGAGACCACCACTGTGTACTCGGAGCACCAAACTCAATCTTTTGGTTAATTAAGTCGACGTTCATCTCCAGTACCATCGGCAACAAGCCGAGTATCGTCGTTACCGTAGTTAACATTACCGGGCGCAAACGCTGCACCCCAGTGCGCAAAATTGCTTCTTGCTTTTCAAGCCCTCGCTTACGCAACTGGTTATAGGTATCAATCAACACGATGTTGTTGTTCACCACGATACCTGCCAAAGCGATTACCCCGATGCCCGACATGATGATGCCAAACGGTCTTTGGAAGATAAGCAAACCGGCAAATACACCCACGGTGGAAAACAGCACCGCACTCAAGATCAAGAAAGCTTGGTAGAAGCTGTTGAACTGAGTTATCAATATCAGCGCCATTGCCGCAAGGGCAACTAAGAAGGCGTTCTGCAAGAAAGCAGATGAGTTTTCTTGCTCCTCATTTTGACCACGGATTTTGTACTCAATACCCGTAGGCAAGTCGAGCTCTGCCAACGCCTCCGCAATTTTTGGCAATTCTAGTGCAAGGTTATATCCTTCCGCCATATCAGCCTTAATACTTAGTACTCGATGACCATCCACACGGTGAATCGTGTCCTGCTTTTGGTCTGGCGTGATGCTCGCAAAGTTAGTAATTGGCACTAGCCCCGCTGGCGTTTTGATTCGTAACTGGTCAAAACGGCCTATGTCACGCTTATCTTCTGGGAAGCGCACCAAGATATCGACCTCTTCGTTTGAATCATCCGGTAAGTAATCACCAATTTTCAGACCATTGGTCACAAACTGAACCGTATTACCCACTAAGGTCGCATCAGCAGCAAAGCGTGATGCATCATCACGACGGATATCTATTTGCCAATCAATACCTGCTTTGCTCGAGTCATCACTAATGTTAGTAAAGGCTGGGTTGTTATCTGCCCAGTGTCGAACAATCTTTGCAGCATCGTCGAGATGAGTCGGTATGCGGGCCGACAGCTCAATCACTAAGTCATTCTCTACCGGAGGACCAGCTGCAGGGAATTTGTACTCAATTTCCACACCTGCAAAGGTGTCCGTCACCTCACGAAGCTCTTCGATGATGGTTTTGACTTTACGGCGGTACTGCCAATCCACAGGCGTGATGGTAATCACCCCTATTTCATCGTCACCACCAGTTTTGGTATAAACACTCTCAAACTCATCATGACCGAGCATCACTTCTTCTATCTCACGCATCAGCTTATCTTTCTCTTGAATAGAAAGATCACCATACGAACGTACTTTGACGTTAAAGCGAGGCGGATCAACATCTGGGAAGAACTCGGCCCCGAGGCCTGCCTTGCCATAACTAAAGCCAACTGCGACCGCCAGTAAGATAGCACTAAAAAGGATCTTAAGTGGATGTCTTACCGCAATGGCTAAGGTGTGATAGTAGAGCTTAGTGATGCCCGTCGCTTTAGAAAAATCACCATTATGCAGCGCAATCATCTTCTCTTGGTTTGCAGCAGAGACATGTTGCGGACGGCCAATGAGTCCCCCTAATACAGGCACAAATAACAACGCCATTACCAATGAAGCTGTCAGCGTTGCTATCAGCGTTAATGGCAAATACTTCATAAACTCGCCAGTCACATCAGGCCAGAACAATAGCGGTGCAAATGCGGCTAATGTTGTCGCTGTCGATGCAGTTATTGGCCAAGCCATGCGCTTCGCTGCGTCTCGATAAGCTTCTTTTCTTGGGGTGCCTTCTTGCATTCGCCTATCAGCAAACTCGGTAACTACAATCGCCCCGTCCACCAGCATGCCGACTGCCATGATTAATGCAAACAGCACAACGATATTGATGGTCAAGCCAAACACTGCTAGTGCCAATAGGCCCGTTAGGAAAGAGCCGGGAATGGATACGCCAACCAAGAAGGCCGTTCTCGCACCAAGGATAGCGATAATAACAATCACCACCAAAATGATTGCAGACAAGATGTTGTTCTGCAGATCATTAAGCATCATTTTAACGTCTTTAGATTGATCCCAAGTGTATTTGATCAATAAGTTGTTCGGCCAATCTTCACGTGCTTGCGCCGCTTCCAATACGGCTTTTACCAGCTCAACCGTTTCAATGATGTTTTCACCAGCACGCTTTTTCACATCCAAGACAATCGCAGATTCCCCATCCAATCGAGCAAAGCTCTCAGGGTCTCTAAATGCACGGCGTACGGTTGCGATATCACCAAAGGTAATCACTTGTTTGCCATCTACTTTCACTGGCAGTTCTAACACATCTTTCAATGAGTCAAACACCGATGGCACTTTGACTGAAAAACGCCCATATCCGGTATCAACAAAGCCAGCAGCAACCACCTTGTTGTTAAGCGCAATCAGATTATAAATATCGCCTTGATCTAAGCCGTAACTTTCCATCAGCAGTGGATCGACGATGATCTCAACCACGTCTTCACGATCACCTGCAATATCCACTTCGAGCACTTGTCGATAGCTCTCTAACTTATCGCGGATCTGGCGAGAAATTTGCACAATCGTACGCTCAGGCACAGTACCGTACAGGACCACCGATAACACAGGCTCTTCAGATGCCAAGGTCACTTCATTTACTGTTGGCTCATCGCTATCTTCTGGAAGCTTAGGTTTGGCAAGATCTACAGCCTCTCGTACATCGGCCATCGCCTTATCCAGATCCACCCCGACGTTAAACTCCAGCATTACAGAAGCGTGACCTTCGGAGGCCGTGCCTATCATCTCTTTCACCCCTTCAATTGAGCGTAGTTCTTGCTCAATAGGACGAACGAGCAAGCGCTCCGCATCGGTTGGTGAAATGCCTTGGTGTCCTACCGACACATAAATGATCGGTATTTGAATATCCGGACTGGACTCTTTTGGTATCGATAGATAAGTACCGACACCAGCAATCAAGATCATCACCAATAAGGTGATCATCGTTCGCGCTCTAGACAGCGCTGCGTCTATGACTCCAAACATGCTGCTCTCCTAGGGCTTTTGCACAGCGATGACAGGGTCGCCATCTCGGACAAAACCTTGCCCGACCGTGATGATGTTGACCGAATCGCCAAGGCCGGTCAGCCAGACACCGTCTTGCTCCGCTTTAACCAACTGAATCGGCACGAACTTAACCGTCTCTTCGACTAAGGTTTTTACCCCTAAGTTGCCGCTCTCATCCAAGGCCAACATCGCCGGAGTAACCTTGACCGCCATTTGCTCACCCAGCGTCAATGTCACTTCAGCACTGATACCTGCCGATATCTTCTGGCCCTGATTAGGAATTTGAATCTCGATTTCAAATGTGTTGGTTGCTGGAGAAGAAACGCGAGAAACGTAGCTAAGCTTACCTTGCATCTCAACATCCGTTACCAATCGAACATCGGCGGATTGGCCCAGTTGAAGTTGACCAATATGCTGCTCACTCACATCGGCTTCAATAAGAAGCACGGAAAGATCAAGCAAACTAGCCACAGGGTCTCCGATTCCAACAAAGTCCCCTTCTTCCACCATTAAATCATCAATATAGCCATCAAATGGCGCTTTGATTAAGGTATTTCGCAATGCCAACTTTACATTTTCTAACGAAGCTTTGGCATCGGTAAGAGCCGCTTGGGCGGTACTAAACGCCACTTCCCCTTGTAGGCCGCGATTTTTCAACGATTGCGCTGCTTTAAATTCTTTCTCTTTTACTGCCAGCATCGCTTTGGCTTTTTCCAATTGGATGTTTAAATCCCCTTTGTCGATTTGTGCGATCGGCTGACCTGCGGTCACCGCATCACCTTTATCCACTCTCAGGGCGATAATTTTTCCGGCAATTTCCGCACCGAGCTTAGCTTCACGTTTAGGTGCAGTGCGTCCATAAAGATCGATATTGCGAGCCGTAGGAGACGCATTGAAGGTTTCGTAAGCGACTTTAGCCAATGGCACTTGCTGCTCTTGCTTGTTTGCTTGCGGGTTTTCTTCGGCATGCAACATCCCCATTCCGAGCCAAACCGACAGGGCAATCAAACAGATAAGCGAAAGTATCCAAGGTCGTTGAGAAAAAAAGCCACTAACACGAGAGATAGGCATAACTGAATCCTTGTAAATGTTTTCTTTGCGACATCCAACTGCAAAGCATTCTTTTTTTGTGTAGAGAGAAAAGTGAGTGTAACTGTTTAATACGAGCAATAACTGTTCAAAGTTGCTACAAACGCAAAAAATTTGATAGGAATCTTATTTTAATAAAAAGCCCGCAATTTTGCGGGCTCATTCAATAGTTTAGATTAGACGCTAAACGAGGCGCCACAGCCACAGGTAGTGGTTGCGTTCGGGTTGTCGACAAAGAAACGAGAGCCTTCTAGCCCCTCGGTATAATCCACTTGACCGCCAACTAGATATTGCAGACTCATTGGGTCAACCACCAAGGTCACGCCTTGATTTTCAATAATCATGTCACCGTCATTCACTGACTCATCAAACGTGAAGCCGTATTGGAAACCACTACAGCCTCCACCCGTGATGTAGACGCGTAACTTAAGCTCTGGATTTTCTTCTTCAGCAATCAACACTTTAACTCGTGATGCCGCCGCATCAGAGAAGGATAGCGGAACTTGTACTTCGCTCACAAAGACCTCTCACAGTATGGTGCTAAACCTTTCAATAGTTCAGCTAATAGTAATCCGTCGATTATCCAATACCCGACTAATTCGTTCAAGTATTAATCGTCACTTGATTCACTCAATGAAAATGGGCAAACAGCACAAAAGCTAGGATCGCCCCAGATATCTATTAGAAACCACGAAACTTTGGGTTTACAATGCACGCGGATAAAAATTAATGAGGAACAATCCATGAGCAAGTCAGCTGATCTGTATCAAAAAGCTCAACAAACCATTCCAGGTGGCGTGAACTCACCAGTACGTGCATTCAACGGTGTCGGTGGCACACCACTATTTCTAGAACGTGCCGATGGGCCACTGGTTTTTGACGCAGATGGTAAAGCTTACATTGATTACGTAGGCTCTTGGGGCCCAATGATCCTAGGCCACAACCACGTTGCAATTCGCGATGCTGTCATCGATGCAGCGCAGCGCGGGCTGAGCTTTGGTGCGCCAACAGAAATGGAAATCACCATGGCTGAGTTGGTTTCTGAGCTAGTTCCATCCATGGAGCAAGTACGCATGGTAAGTTCAGGTACAGAAGCGACCATGAGTGCAATCCGCCTTGCACGTGGCTTCACAGGCCGTGACAAAATCATGAAATTTGAAGGCTGTTACCACGGCCACGCAGACAGCTTACTTGTAAAAGCTGGCTCTGGCGCTCTTACCCTTGGTCAGCCAAGCTCCCCAGGCGTACCAGAAGACTTTGCCAAGCACACGCTCACCGCAACATTTAACAACCTAGATTCTGTGCGTGAAATGTTTGCAGCTAACCCAGAACAAATCGCTTGTATCATCGTTGAACCTGTTGCAGGCAACATGAACTGTATTCCCCCTGTGGAAGGCTTCCTAGAAGGTCTGAGAGATATCTGTGACGAAAACGGTGCCCTACTGATTTTTGATGAAGTGATGACGGGTTTCCGTGTCGCTCTAGGTGGCGCACAAGCACACTACAACATCAAACCAGACCTAACCACACTAGGTAAAGTTATCGGTGGCGGTATGCCTGTTGGTGCTTTTGGCGGTCGCAAAGAAGTGATGCAATACATTGCACCTACTGGCCCAGTTTACCAAGCAGGTACACTATCAGGTAACCCTGTTGCAATGGCGGCAGGTTACGCTGCGCTAAATCTTCTTAAAGAAGAAGGCAACGAGAAACGTCTAGCGAGCAAGACCAAGCAGCTAGCTGATGGCTTCAAACAACTGGCAGACAAACACGGTATCCCACTAGTGGTGAACCAAGTGGGCGGCATGTTCGGCTTCTTCTTTACCGACAAAGAGAGCATCAGCTGTTACCAAGAAGTGACTGAGTGTGACATCGAGCGTTTCAAAACCTTCTTCCACTTAATGCTTAAACACGGTGTTTACCTAGCACCTTCAGCATTTGAAGCAAGCTTTACTTCTCTTGCTCACAGCAGCAAAGAAATCGAAGCAACGCTAGAGGCCGCGGATCACTGTTTCGCTCTTCTAGCGCAACAGGCTTAAACCTCACCGCTAACGTTAAAAAGCTGGCAATCTCGTTGTCAGCTTTTTTTATGCCCATTTACCTCCAATAAGGTTAAACCCCTCTAATATCGGTGGTTTATAAACAATTTAGATTTGATAAGTTGCCACTTTGTCGCCATCATTGGGTAAGAAACTTAGCCATACAGGACTTTGATTGTGCCAAATAAACTAAAGATGACATCAAGCCATTGGGTGCTTGTAGCAGCACTGCTTGCTGCGGCATGGGCATGTTATTTGTTAGTCGCACCTTATATTAACTCGATTGTTCTTGCGTTTATCATCTCACTGCTAATGTTCCCAGTGCACGAGTGGATAGAAAAGAAACTGCCTAAATACCCCAACTCCTCTGCGGTGATCTCTTGTCTGTTTCTGACGGTGATTATCGTTTTGCCTTTGCTGGCGGTGTTTGGCGCTATTGTGCAGCAAGCGGCGGTAGTCTCACAAAATGTCTATACTTGGGGCACCAATGGCGGCATGCAAGAAGCGCTCAATCACCCATATGTGACCACGCTGTTTGACTTCATTAATGAGTACTTGCCATTTGATGCTATTGAACCTCAGCAAATTGCTCAAAAGATCGCTGAGTTCCTATCCCAGTTTGGCACCCAGCTGGTGGCTATCAGCGCTAAGATTTTGGGTGATGCTACCAACTTCTTAATGGACTTCTTCTTGATGCTGTTTGTGTTGTTTTTCTTGCTGAGAGACCACGACAAAATCATTACCTCAATACGTCACATCATTCCGCTGTCTCGAAGCCAAGAAGATCGCTTGCTGGAAGAGATTGAACAAGTATCAAAATCTGCGGTATTAGGTTCCTTTTTGACGGCGATAGCGCAAGGCGTTGCGGGTGGCTTTGGCATGTGGCTGGCAGGTTTCCCTGGCCTATTTTGGGGCACTATGATGGGCTTTGCTTCCTTTATCCCCGTCGTAGGTACGGCACTTATCTGGGTTCCAGCCACTTTCTATCTATTTGTAAGTGGCGATACCAACTGGGGCATCTTCTTGCTGATCTGGAGTGTTGCAATTGTTGGCTCTATCGACAACGTGCTTCGCCCACTGTTGATGCAGGGCAGCGCAGGCATGAATACCCTAATGATCTTCTTCTCGCTACTAGGTGGTATCCAACTCTTTGGTCTGGTTGGACTTATCTATGGTCCACTGATCTTTGCCATCACTATCGTATTGTTCAACTTGTACGAAGAAGAATTTCAAACCTTCCTCAGCAAACAAGACAATAATTAAGTCTCTTCATCCTCTGGGCAGATTGTGCGACAATCTGCCCAAATTTTTATCTAAGTAATCCCTATGTCCAACTACACAGCTCCTAGCCAAATTGCCCAACGCCAACTCGAATACTTTGCCGATAAGAAGGTACTAGTAGCGGGTGAAGTTGAAGATCTTTTTGCCGTAGAGCTTGCCAAACACTGCCAATCGGTTGCCGTTTTCACCACCAACTATGGCCTCTACCGTCAATTTGAAGCCTATACGGATATTCAAAGATACTTTGGCGCTCAGTTAGAGGCGCAAGTGGACTGCGACATGCTGCTACTCTACTGGCCAAAAGCCAAAGCAGAAGCGCAATATTTACTCGCCATGTTAATGGACAAACTGGGCGTGGAGTGTGAAATTGTGGTGGTTGGCGAGAATCGCTCTGGGGTAAAAAGCATTGAGAAGATGTTTGCCCCGTATGGCCAGATCAAAAAATACGACTCTGCACGTCGCTGTTCTTTTTACTGGGGTCAGTGCTTAGAAAAAGCTGCACCATTTAACTTAGACGACTGGTACAAAGAGTATACACTGGCAGTAAACGAGCAAAATTTGATCATTAGAAGCTTACCAGGTGTGTTTAGCCACGGTGAGTTTGACCTTGGTAGCCAATTACTGATTGATAACCTCCCTTCTTTGAATGGTCGAGTATTAGATTTTGGTTGTGGCGCTGGCGTATTAGGCGCTTACATGGCGACTAAATACCCTCAGATCCAAATTGAGATGTGTGATATCAGCGCACTTGCCGTTGAGTCTTCCAAAGCAACTCTTGAAGCCAATGGTTTGCAAGGCAAGGTGTTTGCTAGCGACGTCTATTCCGACATTGAACCAGGACTGAATTACTTAATCAGTAACCCACCATTCCATGCCGGATTGGATACCAGCTACAGCGCTACTGAAACCTTGCTTGCTGATTCACCTAAATATCTCAAGCGTGACGGTGAACTGGTGATTGTCGCCAACAGCTTTCTTCGCTATCCGCCGATCATCGAAAGTGCGCTCGGGCAATGTGAAACCACAGCGAAAACTAACAAGTTCGCAATATATCGCGCTAAAAAGTAAGTCAATAAACAACCGCCTTCCGAGGCGGTTTTTTGGTCCTATATCGCAGAAAAACTGCGCTAACCACCACGCTTTCCACTGCACTTACTTGATTAAGAAAAAAAACTCCGTATAACTGTTCAGATCCCATAATATCCATTGCCTTTGGAAGCTTTTCGCCGATCTGTTATGTTTAAATTCCATCGCAAGCAACGATTTAAAAGACTGCAACATACTCTAATGATTGCCTTTTTGGCCTTGAGTATCATTCCACTTACCGTTATTGCTCTGTTCTTTCTTCAGTCTCATAGCCAAGATCTTCAAGAGCAAAGCACGTCACATTTGATCTCGGTAAGAGACTCGAAAAAGCAGCAGTTAATCGACTATTACTTTTCGAAAGAGACCGAGCTGATTGGTTTTGTCCGCTCAGAGCTTGCATACGCCAGCGGTGGCCGTTTTTATGGCTTAGTCAATGCGTTCAAAAACCTTGGTCAAGACATTGAAAAAGCAAGAGATAACGCACAGCAGCGTTACATCGTAGGATCTGGAGATCAAGTAAGAACCTCGATCATGCCAGAGTCGAGTGATTATGTCGGCAGCGAGCGTTACCGCCTACTGCATAAACGCTACCATAGAGCCTATATTGAACGCTTAAAGCGCTCAGATTTCGATGACATTTTGCTGGTAGATGTGGACGGCAACGTCGCCTATTCAGTCACTAAAGGCACACAGTTTGGCACCAATCTTCTGACTGGCCCTTATCAAGACTCGGTACTCGGTCAAACCTTTGCTAACATCCAAAACCAAGTTAAGCAACTAGACCTAGACCACGATGTACTGCCAACCATAGTGTCTGATTTTGCCTTAGAAGATGACCAAAGTGTTGCTTGGTTTGCGGCGCCTATTGTTCAGCAAGGCTACCTACATAGCTATGCAATGATGAGGCTGCCTGCCACACGTTTATTAAACCTATTTAACGACACCCTTAACACCGACATGGTGACCTTGTTGGTAGGACAAGACCTTACCCCTCGCCTTCTGACTAACTCACAGCAACAAGTGGACGATAGCCTTGCAATCGTCAAAGCTGCGCTAGGTAATTCAGAGCGCGTAGAGTCTTACGTCAATGGCAGCGACGAACAGGTTCTCGCAGCATACACTAGCATTGAACTGCCAAACATTCAGTGGGCATTGATCACCGAACTGCCAGAGCGAATCGCTTATGCGCGTATCCACCAGCTTGAAAAACTGTTTGTCGCTGCGATGCTCATCGCCATTATTCTGGTATTTATCTGCTCACACTATCTGTCGAATTTCATTACCTCGCCACTGTTGAAACTGACTTGGTCGGCTGAGCGAGTCTCGGCAGGTGATCTCGACGAAGACTTGTTCACGACCACACGTAAAGATGAAATTGGGCGGCTCGCCGTCGCTTTTGCCCGAATGCAGCGCTCCATTCGCGACAAGATCGAGTTGATCAAACAACAGAATCGAGAATTAGAAGCCAACTTAACCATCATTTCGAAGCAAAACGATGAGTTGCAGCTGGCAAATAAGCTCAAAGATGAATTTCTAGCCACCACCTCCCATGAGCTGAGAACCCCGCTACATGGTATGATTGGGATCGCTGAAGCCCTTGTCGCTGGGGCAAATGGTCCGATCCCGGCAACTCAGCGCCATCAACTCGACATTATCATCAACAGTGGTCAACGCTTAGCAACCTTGGTGGATGACCTGCTCGATTACCACAAAATGCGTTATGGCAAGCTTGAAATTAATTCAGCAGCAGTCAACCTATCTAGCGCAACACGGCTAGTGCTTGAGCTATCACAGCACCTGCTTGGTAACAAGTCACTGCGTATCATCAATCAAGTACCCACCGATATGCCACTTGTAAGTGCTGACCCACAGCGCCTTGAGCAAGTGATGTATAACCTGATTGGTAACGCCATCAAATACACTTCCGAAGGTAAGGTGGTCATCTCAGCTACCGTCATCGACGATGCGATTCGCATTCAAGTCGTGGATACTGGACAAGGGATCCCAGCGCAAGAATTGGAGCTTATTTTTGAGCCACTTATCCAAGCAGGCCAAGATACTAACCGATACCGACAAGGGGCTGGATTGGGATTATCCATCAGTCGTCAGTTGGTCGAATTGATGGGCGGTTCACTTTATGTAAGCAGCCAGCCTATGGTAGGTACGACATTCAGCTTCAGCTTGCCATTGGCTAACCCTGACCAGATTGAAGCAACCGAGCAGAATGAAGCACACCACCACTTCCAAGCACCTGAAAGTAGTGAGTTGCCTACAACCCCTCAAGAGTTGCCAGAAAACCCAGATGGTCCCTTGGTCATTGTGGCGGATGATGAACCAGTCAACCTACAAATATTGGAAAGCTTCCTTTGCATTGAAGGCTACCGTGTCAAAACCGCCAGCGACGGCCCAGAAGTATTAGAGCTGATTGACGAAGAGAAACCCGAACTACTGTTACTCGATGTCATGATGCCAGGCATGAGTGGCTATCAGGTGTGTGAACAGCTAAGGCAACGTTTTGATCACGCTGAACTTCCGATCATCATGCTGACTGCATTAAGTCAAACCCACGACCGAGTCCGAGGGTTCGATGCTGGGGCCAACGACTACCTGACCAAACCATTTAACAAGCCAGAATTAGGCTCTCGCATCAAAGCGCACCTTCAAGCCAGCAAGTCTGAATTGCGACGCCAAGAGAACTCATTGCTGCAAAATGAGCTTAAGCAACGCGCCTTAGTTGAAGCTAATCTGCTTGAAACACAAGGCAGACTCCTTGAGCAGCTAGAGTCTGCCCCAGAAGCCATTATCTGTTTAGACCATGAACACAGGATTCACTACTCTAATCAGGCCGCCACCCGGCTATTCAAGCGCTCTCGCGAGCAATTAAAACGCAGCTCAGCTGACGAATTGATTGCTGCGAAATTCCTCTCGATTGAACAGGAACACTACTGTGGACAAATAGAACTGTTTGTCGGAGACAGCCGAATACGTCATAGCAGCGATATTTTTCAGTTGCCACCAGGCAATGAGATCAAATCACTGTTTATCTTTGATACCGGCTCTGGAGCGAACAGTGAGCGGATTGATAACCTAGAAACCGCAATTGAAGCCCTATCAAGCTATGCTTTTGAAGGCGACAAGGACAAGCTGCAACAACTCAAAGAGCTAGGGGGTGAATTTACTCGACTTGCCGATAAAGTCAGCGATAAGAGCCCCAACAAGCAAGAGTTAATGCGTGAAATTTTGGTTGAAGCCATGACGACTGCGCTCGATTACTGGGAAAGCGATACTGGTGAGAGCAAATTTACTTTTGCAGAGCAAAGCGGATTATGGCGAGTCTATCTAGATCGAAGCACGCTGCAAACACGCACACTAGACAAATATCTGCGCACAGAAACCCTGCCAAAGACCCCTCGCTGGCGTACAGTGCTTAACTCAATGGATTACATTCTAGAGCATTGCCATGGACAAAATACGCAGCGAGATAAGCTCACATCGCTACGGGATAAGCTTCAGCACTTATTAACACAATGAGTATAAAACCTTAGCAAAAAGCCAGCGTCGAATCGCTGGCTTTTTTTGTCTCGCCAATAGTGTTCAGTGCGCCTGTGCGATAGTCTAACCCTGCCACTCTTCGTTCGCTCTAACACGTCACTACAGCCTTAATTACCACCGAAAAATAACCTTATTAACGGCCCAATAAACGACGTATAAATCAGCACAAAAGCGCTTTTCCACTACTAATTATCTGGTTTTATAGCTAGATTGCGAACACAATCACAACAATTTGTTGAATTTATTTTTCTTCTTTAAATTAACGTAAAAATCGAAAGTGACGTATATCAACAAATATACCTCAAGCCATAAAACCCAATAAAACAAATACTCAAAGAGTAAGTAACCACTAACAAGAATACTGCATGCCAATCACTTTATCGATCATGATCACAGTTTAAAATTCATACAATTCTGAGTCATTCTAGCCGAAATTAACGAAAATAACGGAGACATAGCTGATATTAACGTTTTTAACGTAACTCCTGTTTGACCAGAAACGCTTTCAGGTGTTTTCTTAGCCTTGACCGCAGCTATAGGCCACCCAGAATTTCCACAGTTGAGGAAATCATCGGTTGGAAAGAAAGGGATAGTTTGCGGCGAGTGTTTATCAATTGATGACATTCACATCCATTTAGTGAAATAAAAAGCAATGAGTAAGGAACAGCTATGCTTGCCAATATTAAGAAGACAGCTCTGGCAGCCGCAGTAATCGCTGCAGCAACAACTGTTGCACCAGCAACTGCCGCTGACCGTGTTGAACTAACAGTTGTCGCAGACTTCTACCCAACACTTGTACGCAACTTCAACCCGTACCTACCAACTAACCTACGTACAACAACTGACTTTGTTTACGAGCCACTAGTTGTCTTCAACGAAATGCATGGAAACACCCCAACAATGCGTTTGGCAGAAGACTACCGTATGTCTGATGACCTAATGACAGTAACATTTGATATCCGTAAAGGTGTTAAGTGGTCTGATGGTCAAACATTCACAGCTGACGATGTCGTTTTCTCATACAAGCTACTACGAGAGAATCCAGATCTAGACCAGCGTGGTATCAACAAGTGGGTATCTAACGTTGAGCGTGTAAACGAATACCAAGTTCGTTTCCGTCTAACAGAAGCAAACTCAAACGTACCTTATGAGATTTCTCTAGTACCAATCGTCGCTGAGCACGTTTGGTCTAAGGTCGAAGATCCAGCATCTTTCTCTAACGAAAACCCAGTAGGTACTGGTCCATTTACTGAAGTTGATACTTTCACTCCTCAACTTTACGTTCAGTGTCGTAACCCGAACTACTGGGACAATGACAACCTAGACGTTGATTGTCTGCGTGTTCCACAAATCGCAAACAACGACCAACTACTAGGTAAGATTGTAAACTCTGAACTGGATTGGACTTCTTCATTCATCCCAGACATCGATCGCACTTACGCTGCGGCGAGTCCTAACCACCAGTACTGGTACCCGCCATCAGGCACTCAAGCATTCGTGCTTAACTTCAAAAACCCGGATGCTGCGAAGAACGAAGCTCTAACTAACGTAGACTTCCGTCGTGCATTCTCTATGGCGATTGACCGTCAAACTATCATCGATATCGCATTCTACGGTGGCGGTACGGTGAATGACTTCGCATCTGGTCTAGGTTACGCATTTGAGTCTTGGTCTGACGAAGAAACGCACAAGAAGTACCAGAAGTTCAACACCTACAATGTTGATGGTTCTAAAGCATTGCTGAAAAAAGCTGGCTTTAAAGACCTAGACGGCGACGGTTTTGTTGAAACTCCATCAGGTAAGAACCTAGAGCTACTAATTCAATCTCCTAACGGTTGGACTGACTTCAACAACACAGTACAGCTAGCGGTAGAGCAGCTTCAAGAAGCGGGTATCAACGCACGTGCTCGTACGCCTGAGTTTGCGGTATACAACGAAGCGATGGTGAAAGGTACGTATGACGTGGCTTACACTAACTACTTCCACGGTGCAGACCCACACCTATACTGGAACAGTGCATACCACTCAAACCTACAACAAGGTGCAGGTATGCCACGCTTTGCGATGCACTTCTTTAACGATAAGAAGCTAGACACGCTACTAGACAGCTTCTACAAGACGGCGGATAAAGATGAGCAAGTTGAAATCGCTCACGGCATCCAGCAGATCATTGCATCTAACCAAGTAACGGTTCCTGTAATGTCTGGTGCTTACATGTACCAGTACAACACAACTCGCTTCACTGGCTGGTGGAATGAGAAGAACCCGAAAGGTCGTCCAAACATCTGGGCAGGCATCCCTGAGCGTCTACTACACGTTCTTGATTTGAAACCAGTTCAATAAGCTATAAACCCTGCGGTGCACTTCGGTGCACCGCCTATCAAACACTTTCCCCTCTCTTTAATTAAAGGTATGGCGCTCGTCGTCAGGGGACAACTCGTTCTAAAAAGGACAGCCTGAACCCAGAATCAGGTCAAAAGCTGGGTGAGTAAGGTAAAAGTTATGGGATATTTTTTAAGACGTTTGTCGTTCTATTTGGTAGCGCTTTTATTTGCTGCCACACTTAATTTCATTATACCAAGAGCTATGCCGGGTGATCCGGTCACTATGATGTTCGCCAACGCCAGTACTCAGGTAACCCCTGAACGTATTGCTGCAATGAAAGAGCTACTTGGTTTCGTTGATGGGCCTATCTATGTCCAATACTTCACGTACATCAAAAGCATCCTTAACTGGGAGCTAGGTACTTCAATCAAATTCTACCCTCTAAGCGTTAACGAATTGCTGGGTGGTGCCTTTGGTTGGTCACTATTTTTGGCGGGTACCGCAGTAATCCTCTCGTTCTCACTTGGCTCCATTTTGGGCATCTTTGCCGCGTGGCGTCGAGGCAGTAAGTTCGATACCTTCATCACTCCAGGCATGTTGATCGTTCAAGCCGTTCCACAGGTGGTTATCGCCATGCTTGCGATGTTCATCTTTGCTATCGGCCTTCGTTGGTTCCCAACTGGCTACGCCTACACTGCAGGTGTAGTGCCAGATTGGACTAGCTTTGCATTCTACAAAGACGTTGCTTATCACGCTGTTCTACCACTGTTCTGTGCCTCGATTGTTCAAGTTGGCGGCTTCCTTGTGAACATGCGTAACAACATGATTAACCTGCTAGGTGAAGACTACATCACCATGGCTAAAGGTAAGGGCCTGAGCGAAAACCGCGTGGTGTTTAACTACGCTGCACGTAACGCCCTACTTCCAAGTGTGACCGCACTATCTATGTCGCTGGGTATGGCGATTGGTGGTCAGCTTATTGTTGAAATCATCTTTAACTACCCAGGACTTGGCACCGTACTACTAAACGCTATTCACGCTCGTGACTACCAAGTTCTTCAAGGTCAGCTACTAATCATGACGCTGTTCATGCTGTTCTTTAACCTATTGGCAGACATGCTTTATGTTGTGCTTGACCCTCGCCTGCGTAAGGGAGGCAAATAATCATGAAAGATTTATTTAAACTGATTGCTCGTAACTCAGTCGCACGCTTTGGCTTAATCATCCTAATGGTGTTCTTGTTTGTGGCACTTTTTGCCCCGCTGATCACCAAGCACGCACCAGATAAGCGTACGGGTAACCCACACGAATACCCTGGATTTGTTGTAAAAATGGCCAAAGCGAACCCTGATGGCTGGGTTGCAGAAAATCTTGCGACTGACCGCCGTACCATGATCATGTCGAAAAAGGCCGACCACGTACTGGGTACCACACGTATGGGTCGTGACGTATGGTCACAACTGGCTTACGGCGCACGCGTATCGCTAGCAGTAGGTTTTGGTGCAGGTATCACCGTATGTTTCCTAGCGACCGTAATTGGTATCTCAGCAGGTTACTTTGGTGGTCGTGTCGACGACATTCTCACCGCAGCTATGAACATCATGCTGGTCATTCCTCAGTACCCACTACTGTTTGTACTGGCGGCATTTATCGGTGAAGCTGGTCCACTTACCATCGCCATCATCATAGGTTGTACTTCCTGGGCGTGGGGTGCGAGGGTCATACGTTCACAAACCCTAGCATTACGTGAAAAAGAGTTTGTAAAGGCTGCAGAAGTTCTAGGCGAGTCGTCTTGGCGCATCATCTTTGTTGAGATTCTACCTAACCTAATCCCAATCGTTGGCGCAAGCTTCATCGGCTCGGTGATGTACGCCATCATGATGGAAGCCATCATCTCGTTCCTAGGTCTAGGTGACCCGAACACAGTGAGCTGGGGCATCATGCTTTACAACGTACAGGCGTCTTCTTCAATGCTTATCGGTGCTTGGTGGGAGCTTATCGGCCCTTGTATCGCTCTGACACTACTAGTAACGGGCCTTGCCCTACTTAACTTCGCCGTCGATGAAGTGGCTAACCCTCAGCTACGCTCTCACAAAGGCATGAAGCGTTGGAAGAAACTAGCAGAGCAAGACAAAAAAGATCGTACGCCAGAGATGGCACCTCAAAATGCACTTTGGAGCGGAGATAAATAAGATGACTGAACCACTAATTTCGATCCGCAACCTATGTGTGGACTACATTACCGATGCAGGCGACGTGCGCGCCTGTAACAACGTCAGCTTTGACATTGCGCCGGGCGAGGTATTTGGCCTAGCGGGAGAGTCTGGCTGTGGTAAATCAACCGTTGCCTTCTCGCTAATGCGTCTTCACAAGCCGCCCGCATTTATCACTGGTGGTGAGGTGATTTTCAACGGTGAGAACATTCTCGATTACAGCGATGAGCGCATGCAGTCTTTCCGCTGGAGCGAAATGTCGATGGTATTCCAAAGTGCCATGAACGCTTTGAACCCAGTGCTGACAATGGAAGAGCAATTTTGCGATGTGATCATGCGTCATACCAATATGACTCGTGAGCAAGCAAAAGTTCGCGCCGAAGGTCTGCTGGAAATTGTCGATATTCACCCGAGCCGATTGACCGATTACCCTCACCAGTTCTCTGGGGGCATGCGTCAGCGTTTGGTTATCGCCATTGCACTCGCTCTGAATCCAAAAATGATCATCATGGATGAGCCGACCACAGCTCTAGACGTGGTCGTTCAGCGCGAAATTCTGCAAAAGATTTATGCACTGAAAGAAGAGTTTGGCTTTTCGATTCTGTTCATTACTCATGACTTATCACTGATGGTCGAATTCTCAGATCGCATCGGCATTATGTATTCGGGTGAATTAATTGAAGTCGCACCGTCAAAAGAGATTTTGGATAACCCATACCATCCGTATACCCGTGGTCTAGGAAGCTCTTTCCCACCACTGACAGGGCCAAAAACTAAACTCGAAGGTATCCCAGGCAATCCATTGAACTTGTTAGAGATACCTCAAGGATGTCGTTTCCAAGCACGCTGTGACCGTGTACACGAAGCCTGTCGCACTCAAGCAACAGCACTAAGAACTATTGAAACGAATCGACTATCCAACTGCCACCTATACGGTGAGCCTATCGCTCAGGTCAGGGCTTAAACCCTGACCGCTAGCACTGAGCAACTGGAGACAATAATTATGAGCAATAAATTTGGCGAACTACTGGTCGAAGGCAAAAACCTAGTAAAAGACTTCCCAATTACCAGTAATGCCCTTCAACAACCAATGATGCGAGCGATCAACGACGTATCATTCAAAATGTACAAAAGCCGCGGGCTATCGGTGGTCGGCGAGTCCGGCAGTGGTAAGTCGACGACGGCGAAAATGATAGCCAAAATGTATGCGCCAACAGGCGGCACCATCGAATACAAAGGGCGTGATATTCAATCGATCACCAGCCGTAAAGATACTATGCACTACCGTGAAGGCGTGCAGATGGTGTGGCAAGACCCGTTTGGTTCACTCAACCCGACACACAATATTTTCCACCATATTGCGCGACCGCTACTGATCCACAAGAAGGTAGACCCGCGTAACAAAAAAGAACTTGAAGAGCGAGTTTACGACCTGCTTGAGCAAGTTGGCTTGATCCCACCAAAAGAGACAGCTCAGAAGTTCCCCCATCAGCTGTCTGGTGGCCAACGCCAACGTGTCAACTTGGCCCGTAATATCGCCGTTGGAGCAGAAGTCGTGTTAGCCGATGAGCCAACCTCGATGCTCGATGTCTCTATCCGAGCGGGTGTTCTAAACCTAATGGAAGAGATGAAATTCGAGAAAGAGATGTCCCTGCTTTACATTACTCACGATATCGCCACTGCGCGCTATATCGCCGAAGATCTTGCGGTGATGTATGTCGGACATATGGTTGAGTGGGGAGATACGGAAGAGATCATTCACGATCCTCAGCACCCATATACTCAACTGCTTGTTTCAGCGGTACCAGACCCTAAAAAGTCTATCCATGAAAAATTAAAAGGTAACAAAGGGGAAATTCCTCTTTGGACGCCAGAGTCAGCAGGTTGTCCATTTGCTGGTCGTTGTACCCACGCCTCCGATAAGTGTCGTGAACAACTACCAGGCGTGACTCAGCTCTCTGATAACCACTTTGTTCGTTGCTACCTATACGAAAACTGATCGCCTCACGGCGATTATTGAAGGAATAATTGATGCAAATCCTAACTAATCACATCGGCTATGAAGTAGACGGCAGCAAGCAGGCTGTTTTGCTGATGGGGGCACAATCAAGTTCACTGAGTAATGTGGAAGTGGTCTGCGCCCAAAGTCATACAGTTCAGGCAAGCATAAGTGCAAGTCCAGCGATGCGTGTAGCTCGCTGGCACCATGGCTACTTTTGTACTGTCGATTTTTCGCATCTCGACAAATGTGGTCACTACTATTTAAAGCTTGAAGACATCCAATCACACGTTTTTGAGATTGGCCAAGGTGTGGCCATGCAGCACTGTTTTTCCGATCTGCTGCACTATTTTAAATCTCAACGTTGTAGCGGTGTTTTTGACCGTCAAGACCAGCAAGCCCCGATCGTTGGCAGCTCAAAAGTTGTCGACGTCCACGGTGGCTGGTATGACGCATCAGGCGACGTAAGTAAGTACTTAAGTCACCTTTCCTACAGCAATTTTTTTAACCCTCAGCAAACCCCTATGGTGGTTTGGAATATGTTGAAAGGTCTGGAGTTATTGGAGGAGCGCTCCGACTTCGCAGCATTTTCTCAGGTTCGACTAATCGAAGAGGCACTATTTGGTGCAGATTTTTTAGTGCGTATGCAAAGCCCTGAGGGTTTCTTTTACATGACCGTCTTTGACCAATGGAGCAAAGACACTAAGCAACGGGAGATCTGTGCTTACGAAACGCAACAAGGCAATAAAACTGACGCCTATCAAGCTGCGTTTCGTCAAGGAGGAGGCATTGCCATTGCGGCACTCGCAAAAACAGCAAGCCTAAGCACACACGGCGACTTTTCAAATGCGCACTACCTAGAGTGCGCAGAACGTGGCTACTGGCATCTAATAGAGCACAACTCAAACTACCTAGATGATGGCAGAGAAAACATCATCGATGAGTATTGTGCGCTACTTGCTGCGGTTGAGCTCTACCGTGCCACCAGCGATATGCGTTACCTAGAGCAGTCGCGAGAATGGGCACTGCGTTTGGGGGCACGCCAGCAGAGCGATAGTCAGATCGATAATTTCTGGTCAGCGACCGATAATGGTGAGCGTCCATACTTTCACGCCGCAGAAGCTGGGCTTCCAGTGATCAGTTTATGTGAATATCTAGACATAGAAACAGACTTGCTATATCAGCAGCGTGTACAAGAAATCGTTGAGAATGCGGTCAATTTTGAGCTCGACATCAGTGCCAAAGTCGCCAACCCATTTGGCTACCCTCGCCAATACGTAAAACCAGTCGACTCTGCGAAACACGATGCCTTTTTTGTCGCCCACAACAACGAAACTGGATACTGGTGGCAAGGTGAAAACGCCCGTATTGCATCGCTGGCAAGCATGGTTTGGCTTGCACTGCCATGGCTGAGTAAGCCCGCAGCTCAACGCGGACTCAATTATGCACAGCACTGCCTAAACTGGATTCTCGGCTTAAACCCATACGATATGTGCATGATCGATGGCAAAGGGCATAACAACCCGGATTACCTACCACAACTTGGCTTCTTCAATGCCAAAGGTGGGGTGTGTAATGGCATTACTTCTGGTTTCGATGACGAGCAAGATATTGCCTTTAACCCACCAAAACAAAAAGATGACATGCTGCAAAACTGGCGCTGGGGTGAACAGTGGATCCCACATGGCGCATGGCTTTTGCTCGCAGTAGCGAGTCAGTTTAGTCACACCACTGAAGAGGAGTCAGCATCATGACATGGTTAGTTGGAATTGACGGCGGTGGCACCTCTTGCCGCGCCCGAATTAAAAACATCCAAGGTGAAGTCCTAGCTGAAGCCAAAACAGGCAGTGCCAACATCTTGCTTGGGACCGATGTGGCGTTGCAGTCCATTATCGAGGCCGTGACACTTGCAGCAACGCAAGCCGGACTAAGCGGTGATGATTTATCCGCAATGCATCTGGGCCTTGCGCTGGCGGGCGCAGAACAACAGTCCGCTTGGCAAGACTTTATGAAAGCCTCGCACCCTTTTGCGTCCATGGTACTCAATACTGATGCCTATGGTGCATGTCTCGGTGCTCACCAAGGTGAAAACGGCGCCATTATGATCGCAGGAACAGGTTCTTGTGGCATTTATCTACAAGATGGCCAGCAGCAGGTGGTTGGTGGTCGAGAGTTCCCGATTTCAGATCAAGGCGGCGGCGCTGTCATGGGGCTACACCTTATCCAGCAAGTTTTACTCGCCAATGACGGTATCGTTGAAAAAACTGCACTTGCCGAAAACGTGCTTGAACATTTCAAACACGATATCGATGCCATCGTGGACTGGTCTAAAACTGCAAGGCCTTGTGACTATGGTCAATTTAGCCCGGCCATCTTTGAACACGCTGCATTAGGAGACAGCCTCGCAATCAAACTGCTTAAGCAGACTGCCGCCGATATCGAAATGTACCTGACAGCACTTAACCAACGAGGGGCTACTCGGATTGCCTTGATGGGTAGCATCGGTGAGCGCATTGTCGAGTGGCTGGCCCCGCCTGTCCGTCAATGGTTGGTCGAACCTCATGCCGATGCCATCGAAGGCGCACTCATGATGGCCAATCAACCCCAGCACAACTTGTACTCGGTACAATAGGAGTTATCGATGAAATATCGTGTTGATCTTGTTGTATTGTCAGAAGTCGATCGTGTTGCACGCTTTGGCTTAACCCTGCATAACTTAAGCGACCAACCGCTGAATGATTGGCAGCTCCATTTTGCCGTAGATCGATTTATTCAACCAACGTCTCTGACACAAGGAAAAATACATCAGGTGGGGAGCTACTGCCTGCTCTCCCCTGATCCCCTTACACCACTGCCGGCTAATCATCACTTCTACGTGGAGTTTGAGATCTTTACCGCACCATTTCGCTTTCTCAGCGACGGTATCGACGATGCCTTTTTGCAAGCCGATGGTGAGCGTTACGAAGTGGACATTACGCCGATTGTACTCGCAAGCCCTTATGCTGAAAGAGAAAGTGTTCCAGATGTTGCGCCAGCAGAACTTGCCATCATTCCAAAACCTGCCGAGCTCAAACGCACTGATGGCTACTTCGATTTCGCCCAAGTAACCTCGGTAGAGACCGACACCGATTTAGCATTAAAAGCCTGTCACTGGTTAAGCTCTGAGCTTAACCAGTACACCGACGCAAATCTTGAGCTCGCGACTCGAGGAGAAATCGAATTTGCGCACAACCCGACGTTTGACATTAGCGAATACCGACTTTGCATCACCTCACAAGGCGTAAAGCTCGAAGCGGGCTCCAGTGAAGGCTTTTTGCACGCAGCTGCGACACTGCTTCAAATCATCTCAGGCCAACAAGTGAGCTTATTGCTGCCTTGCGTCAATGTTCACGATAAGCCTCAATACCGCTACCGTGGCATGATGCTCGATTGTGCAAGGCACTTCCATAGTGTTGAGCAAGTGAAACAACTGATCAACCAACTGGCTCAGTACAAGTTTAACCACTTCCATTGGCACCTTACTGATGATGAAGGTTGGCGCATTGAAATCAAGTCATTGCCGCAGCTCACCCAAGTCGGGGCATGGCGTGGTGTAGGTGAAGCACTATCACCACAATATAGTCACTTGAATCAGCGCTATGGCGGCTACTACACCCAAGAAGAAGTCAAAGATGTCATTGCTTATGCGAAAGCACGAGGGATCACGGTTATTGCCGAAATCGATATTCCGGGTCATTGCCGTGCTGCCATTAAAGCACTACCAGAACTTTTGGTTGATGCTGAAGACCGCTCCGATTACCGCAGCATCCAGTATTACAACGACAATATCCTTAACCCAGCACTAGAAGGGACTTACACCTTCCTCGACAAAGTGCTTGAAGAAGTAGCGGCGCTTTTCCCAGCACCTTACTTACACATTGGTGCCGATGAGGTACCAGAGGGTGTTTGGGTCGATAGCCCAAAATGCCAAGCCATGATGGAGAAGCACGGCTATACCGACCCTAAAGAGTTACAAGGCCATTTGCTGCGTTATGCAGAGCGCAAACTGAAGCAGCTAGGTAAACGTATGTTGGGCTGGGAAGAGGCTCAACATGGCAATAAGGTCAGCAAAGATACTGTGATTTACTCTTGGCTGAGCGAAAAAGCCGCCCTCGAGTGCGCTAAAAATGGCTTTGATGTGGTGCTTCAACCGGGGCAAACCACCTATCTCGACATGACCCAAGATTTTGCGCCAGAAGAGCCAGGGGTGGATTGGGCCAACCCACTGCCACTCGAAGCGACTTATCACTATCAACCATTGCAAGAGATCGCTGATAACGACCCAATCCGCAACCGGATCTGGGGAGTTCAATGCGCTTTATGGTGTGAACTTATTCACGACCAACAACGATTTGAATACATGGTTAACCCAAGATTATCCGCCATTGCAGAGGTGTGCTGGACAACAAAAGACAATAAAGACTGGCTTGATTACTTATCAAGATTAAAGAGTCACTTATCTCATTTACAACGCCAAGGCATTGGTTTTAGAAGCCCATGGGCTAAATAGCTTTTTGGAAATATAGATTTAGTTTTTACAGGGCGCAGCGGCCAAGCAATATCGCCCCAGAAGAAAGGAATAACAGCAATGAAATACGGCTATTTCGACAACGACAATCGAGAATACGTCATCACTCGACCAGATGTGCCAGCGCCATGGACCAACTACCTAGGCACTGAGAAGTTCTGTACCGTCATCTCGCAAAATGCGGGTGGCTACTCGTTTTACAACTCTCCTGAATACAACCGTGTAACTAAGTTCCGCCCGAACGCAAGCTTTGACCGCCCGGGGCACTATGTGTACCTAAGAGACGATCAAACGGGTGATTACTGGTCTATTTCATGGCAGCCAGTGGCAAAGTCTCTTGATGAAGCCAGCTACGAAGTTCGCCATGGCCTGTCTTACTCCAAATTTAAGTGTGATTACAACGGCATTGAAGCAACCAAAACCCTGTTTGTGCCGAAAGGGGAAGATGCAGAAGTGTGGGATGTGGTAATTAAAAACACCTCTGACACTGCACGCACCATTAGTGCTTTCTCGTTTGTCGAGTTTTCCTTTAGCCATATCGCCTCAGACAACCAAAACCATCAAATGTCACTGTACTCAGCAGGTACCGAGTACAAAGATGGTGTGCTGGAGTATGACCTATACTACAACACCGATGATTTTGAAGGTTTTTACTACTTAGCATCCACCTTTAACCCAGATTCTTACGATGGCCAACGTGACAACTTCCTCGGTCTTTACCGTGATGAAGCCAACCCAATTGCGGTCGAAAAAGGTCAATGTTCTAACAGTGCTCAAACCTGTTACAACCACTGTGGTTCTCTGCATAAGCAGTTTGTGCTTCAACCGGGTGAAGAAGTTCGCTTTGCGTATGTACTAGGCATCGGTAAAGGCAACGGCGAGCGCTTACGCAAACACTACCAAGACCCTGCTAACGTGGATCAAGCCTTTGATCAAATCAAACAGCACTGGGATGAGCGTTGTAGCAAGTTCCAAGTCTCTTCACCTAACGAAGGCTTGGACACCATGATCAACGCTTGGACACTTTACCAAGCAGAGACTTGTGTGGTGTGGTCACGCTTTGCCTCTTTCATCGAAGTGGGTGGACGTACAGGCCTTGGCTACCGAGATACAGCGCAAGACGCAATATCAGTACCTCATGCCAACCCGAGCATGACTCGCAAACGCATCATTGACCTTCTGCGTGGACAAGTAAAAGCAGGCTACGGTTTACACCTGTTTGATCCAGACTGGTTTGACCCAGATAAGGCGGATGTAGAGCCTTCCAAGTCGCCAACCGTTGTTCCAACGCCTTCCGACGAAGATAAGATCCACGGCATCAAAGATACCTGTTCAGACGATCATCTATGGCTAGTACCAACTATCTGTAAGTTTGTAATGGAAACAGGTGAAGAAGCGCTATTTGACGAAGTTATTCCTTACGCAGATGGTGGTGAAGCGAGCGTTTATGAACACATGAAAGCGGCGCTGGATTTCTCTGCGCAATACGTTGGTCAAACAGGGATCTGTAAGGGGCTGCGCGCCGACTGGAATGATTGCTTGAACCTTGGCGGTGGTGAATCAGCCATGGTTTCTTTCCTTCACTACTGGGCAATTGAAGAGTTTATTAGCCTAGCAAAATACCTAGGCCGAGACGCCGATGTTGAGAAGTACAGTGAAATGGCAGCCAACGTGCGTGAGGCATGTGAAGCACACCTTTGGGATGAAGAAGGCGGTTGGTACATTCGCGGCTTAACCAAAGATGGTGACAAGATTGGTACTGCGCAGCAAACCGAAGGCCGTATCCACCTTGAGTCCAACACTCTAGCGGTACTCTCTGGCGTGGCTTCACCAGAGCGTGGTGCAAGTGCAATGGACGCTGTCGATGAGAACCTATATTCCGAGTATGGCCTTCACCTAAATGCCCCATCATTTGCGACTCCAAACGATGACATTGGCTTTGTAACTCGCGTATATCAAGGCGTTAAAGAGAACGGCGCTATCTTCTCTCATCCAAACCCTTGGGCTTGGGTTGCCGAAGCGAAACTGGGCCGCGGTGATCGTGCGATGAAATTCTACGACGCCCTAAACCCATACAACCAAAACGATATGATCGAAAAGCGTATCGCAGAACCTTACTCATACGTGCAGTTCATCATGGGCCGAGACCACCAAGACCATGGCCGAGCTAACCACCCATGGCTAACCGGTACATCCGGATGGGCTTACTTTGCCGTCACCAACTTTATCCTTGGTGTTCGCACTGGCTTTGACGGATTGACTATCGACCCTTGTATCCCGACCGATTGGCCAGAGTTTAGCGTCACTCGTGAGTGGCGTGGTGCAACATACCAGATCAAAGTGCTCAACCCAGCGGGTGTGAGCAAAGGTGTGGCCAAAATGACACTTAACGGTGAGTTGGTTGAAGGAGCGATTGCTATCCAGCCAGAAGGCTCTATCAACCAAGTTGAAGTCGTGCTTGGGTAACAAGGACAGGCAGACCGCATTGGTGGTCTGCCTTTTTAGTCACTTACCTTGAGTGACTGCTTTTTGAAGGAACTCGTTATGATTAAATTTGGTACTGGTGGCTGGCGTGCATTTATTGGCGAAGAGTTCACCAAAGACAATGTATGTTTAGTTGCCCAAGCGGTAGCGAACATCATCAAAGATGAAAACGTTGCTGAAGAAGGGTTTGTTATCGGTTATGACCGCCGCTTTCTATCTGATAAAGCGGGGCGCTGGTTTGCTCAAGTACTGGCAGCCAATGGCATTAACGTCAGCTTAATCAACAAATTCGTCCCTACCCCTGTCGTGATGTTCAAAGCCAAAGAGATGAACTGCGCCTACTCGGCTTGTATCACTGCCTCTCACAACCCAGCTGACTATAACGGTGTTAAAGTCTTCATTCGTGGCGGTCGTGATGCCGACGAAGTGATCACCGCAAAAATTGAGCAGCAAATTGAATCTCTAACCCAAAGTGATGTGCAAAACATCGATTTTGAGGCCGCAATTGACAGCGGGGCAATTACGCTCATTAACCCAATGAACGAGTTTGTCGACTCAATCATCAATTTCATCGACATTGAAGCGATTAAAAAAGCCAACTTGAAAGTCTTAGTTGACCCTATGTTCGGTGTGGCGAAGAACGCCCTGCAAACCGTACTGATTAATGGTCGATGTGACGTTGACGTAATCAACGATGGCAAGAACCCTGACTTTGGTGGCCTCATGCCGTCTCCAAGTGCGGCGACACTATATCGCCTCAAACACCTAGTCGCCGCCGAAGGATACGATATCGGGATCGGTACCGATGGTGATGCTGATCGACTCGGTATCATTGATGAAAAAGGTAACTTTATCCACCCGAACGAAGTGCTGATATTGCTGTACTATTACTTGCTGGAATACAAAGGCTGGCAAGGCTCAGTGGTGCGCAACATAGCAACGACACACTTACTGGACAAGATAGCCGAAGACCACGGTGAAAAGTGTTTCGAAGTGCCAGTCGGCTTTAAGCATATCAGCTCAAAGATGGAAGAAGACGATTCATTGATTGGTGGTGAAAGCTCTGGCGGCCTGACCATTCGTGGCCACATCAAAGGCAAGGATGGTGTATTCGCCTCTAGCCTACTGGTTGAAATGATCAGTGTTACAGGCAAGAAACTGTCAGAAATGCTCGATGAAATTTACGCTAAATACGGTTACGCCTACACAGCAGAAGGGGATTGCACCTTTAAACCAAATCAGAAAGAGTCTCTCTACCACCGTATCTACGTAGAGAAACAGCTGCCTGAATTTGACTATGAAGTGGAAAAAGTAAGCTATGAAGATGGCGCTAAGGTCTACTTCAAAAATGGCGGCTGGGTAATTGCCCGCTTCTCAGGCACTGAGCCACTTTTACGTATTTTCGCTGAAATGGAAGACCAACCTAAAGCCGAGCAAATCGTTGCAGAAATGAAGCGCTTCTTGGCATTGGATTGATGCTGTAGCTCTCCCCCTTTCCAAGGGGGAGCTGGAGGGGGTTCTGCACAACCTTAACCTGATGTACTAGGGCTATCAGCCCCCCTCCTAACCAACGTCAGAATACCAGCCGCTTGAAAGGGAAGCTACAAACGCTAAAACGCCAACAACCCTTCAGGTTCAATTTCTACCCCGACTGCCTGATTGAGCTCTAATGGTTCATTTGAACTCGCTAACAGCTTTGCGCCATTGGCTTCAATCATGTAACGGCAGTGATCCCCCATAAATTGCTGCTCAAGCACTTTATAAGCACTAGATTCTTGAGCAAAGATCTTCACCTGCTGAGGTCTCAATAGCAGCTCACAAGCCTGCTCCAAACCGATTTTAGCTTGAGCGAGCGCAGGAAATGCGCCAAATTCAGTCGCAAAATTTTGCTCATCAATACGAGTGGCAGGTAGGTAGCTACCACCCCCAAGAAAATCGGCCACGAACTTGCTTGCGGGTTGATAATAGAGTTCAGCGGCGGTACCAAACTGCTCAATGACACCATGATTCATCACTGCCATTTTGTCGGCAAAAGCAAATGCCTCCTCACGACTATGGGTGACGAAAATAGCGGTCACACCTTGTTGTTTGAAGATCTTACGGATCTCACCAATCAATTGATGACGAACTTGGGTATCAATGTTGGAAAAAGGCTCATCAAGCAACAGTAGATCCGGCTTGTACGCCAAGGCACGGGCTATAGCGACTCGCTGCTGCTGCCCCCCCGAAAGCTGATGCGGGTAACGATCATTGAGCCCATCCAACTTAACCAAACTCAACATCTCATTGACTCGATCTAGCCTTTGTTGTGGGTCGACAGCTGTCAGTGCAAAGCCAACATTTTGCTCAACCGTTAAATGTGGGAACAGCGCATAATCTTGAAATATCATACCAATATTTCGTTTTTCTGGCGCAACCCAAGTCGAACCATTATCCATCAATTGCTGATTGAGAAGGATCTCCCCTTGACTGAGAGGAAGCAGACCAGCGATCGCTTTGAGTAATGTCGTTTTACCGCACCCACTGGCGCCAAGTAGACAAATGATCTCCCCAGTTTCGACCGACAGAGATAAAGATTCTAAGATGGTTTGTTGCTGATACTGACAGCTCAACTGGTTGATAGTTAAAGCGCTACTCATCAATGCACCCTCTCCAACGAACGGTTAATCAAAATAAGTGGTATTAAACCAACCAATACCAACAGCACCGCAGGCATTGCGGCAAGCTCCAAATGTTCATCTGAAGCAAAATTATAGACATAGGTTGCTAGGGTTTCGAAATTAAAAGGACGCAGCAATAGTGCAGCGTTAAGCTCCTTCATCGATTCGATGAACACGAGTAACAGTGCAATAAGAATGCCTCGACGAATCAAAGGAAAGTGCACTTTTGGCAACATCGCATTTGGGGTATAACCCATAGTGCGAGAAGCCATATCTAAACTCGGTGACACCTTATTTAAATTACTCTCTATGCTACCAATAGCTACGGCAGAAAAACGCACCACCATGGCAAAGATAATGGCAAACATCGACCCTGAGAAAATCAGCCCCGGCCTTCCCCACTCCATCCAGCGAGCAAAGTCATTGATAGCGTGATCCAAGCTGACCACAGGAACCATCACACCAATCGCTAGTACGGTTCCTGGCACGGCATAGCCTAGCGAAGAAAAACGCAGTGGCAACACCGCTCGTGGTGAGCTTTGCAAACGCATTGAGAAGTTAACAATCAAAGCGATGAACACAGCAATCACAGCGGCGATCGCAGAAACTTGCAGGCTATTGATCGCATAGGCTCTAAACTCTTCAGTCCAACTTTGGCTAAAGTAAGTCCATGAATAGGAAAGTAGCTGCCCAAGCGGCAAAAAGAACGCTATGGCGACTAACCCCCAGCACCACACTAGAGCCAGCCACTTTTTCCAACCTTCAAGCTGGTAGCGCTGCTCTCCGTGAGCAGAAAACTCACTTTGATATAGCTTTTGCTTTCTGCGGCTAAATCGCTCTGCACTCAAAAACAGCACCACAACCACCAGCATCACCGCGGAGATCTTAGCGGCGGCAGTTAGATTTGAGTACCCCAACCAAGTGTCATACACCGCAGTGGTTAGGGTGTTTACAGCAAAGTAGCTCACTGTGCCAAAATCGCCGACCGTTTCCATGGCAACTAATGACAACCCCACGGCAATCGCTGGACGCGCTAGAGGAAGAGAGATTCGGTAGAAACTTTGCCATGGTGAACATTTCAATAGTCGTGCGGACTGGAGTAAAGAAACACTTTGCTCCATAAATGCCCCGCGGGCTAGCAAGTAAACATAGGGGTATAGCACCAACGCCAATACCCAGATTGCTCCGCCCAAGGTTCTTAAATCAGGAAACCAATACTCGCCACCTTGCCACCCCGTAAGGTCTCGAAGCCAGATTTGGATAGGGCCTGCATAGTCAAACCAATCGGTGAAGATGTAACCAACGATATACCCAGGCATGGCTAAAGGAAGCACCAAAGCCCATTGTAAGTATTTGTCCCCCGGCAAGCGGCACATGGCCATCAGCCAGGCACTTGGCAAGCCAAACACCAAGCTCAGTGCCATGACACCAAACACCAACACAAAAGTATTGTAAGTATAAGTTGGTAGCACTGTGTCTATCAGATGCGCAAAAAGGTCATCTGTTTCGCCGATTGCGATAAAGAAGATCGCTAAGATCGGCAAAACCAGCAGTGAGGCTAAGCTCCAACTGCTGGTTTTCCATACGTAATTATTGTCTTTCATTTGCCTCTATACATCAGGCTATTCAGCCATGCACCAAGTGCATGGCTGCCAAACAGAAGCATGACACTTCGTTGGTATTACAGGTCAAATTTCACTTCATCAACCAGTTTCACTGCTGCTTCGTGGTGAGCGGCAATTTCTTCTAGTGATAGAGTATCCGCTTTGTAGTCACCCCAAGACGCTACTAGTTCAGAACGCTTAACACCCGCTTTCACTGGGTACTCGAAGTTCACTTCTGCGTACATTTGCTGAGCTGTGTTGTCTGTTAGGAATTCCATTAGTTTTTGAGCATTTTCTTTGTTAGGCGAGTATTTCGCCATCGCCATGCCGCTGATGTTTACGTGAGTACCCTGAGCGTTTTGGTTCGGGAAGTTGATGTATACTGCATCAGCCCATACTTTTTGCTCTGCATCGTTAACCATCTTGCCTAGGTAGTAGCTGTTACCCAAAGAAACATCACATAGGCCTTCTTTGATTGCTTTCACTTGACCACGGTCGTTACCTTGAGGTTTACGAGCCAAGTTTGCTTTCACGCCTTCTAGCCACTCTTTCGTCGCTGCTTCACCTTTCTCCGCAATCATTGCTGAGATTAGAGAGATGTTGTAAGGGTGCTTACCGCTACGAGTACAGATTTTGCCTTTAAATTCAGGCTTTGCAAGGTCTGCGTATGTGAAATCATCGCCTAGCTTACCAACACGGTCACGAGATGAGTAAACAGCTCGTGCACGAGTTGTGATCCCAAACCATTCATTGTTGTCGTCTTGGTACTGAGCCGGGATGTTTGCTTCGATGATTTCGCTGCTAACCGGCTGCACTAAACCTTTTTTCGACAGTTCAGCAAGACGGCTGATGTCCACAGTAAGAATCACGTCAGCTGGGCTGTATTCACCCTCTTGTGCTAACTTCTCTGCTAACCCTTTTTTAGCGAACTTAACGTTTACTTTGATACCAGTTTCTTTGGTGAACTCTTTAAACATAGGCTCAACCAAGAACGGCTGACGGTAAGAGTATACGTTAACTTCTTCAGCTGCCATTGCGCTCGGTGCAATCACACTTGCAGCAACTGCCGCTAGAGTAAGCATTTTTTTCATTACGATGATCCTTTCCAATAATTCAAATGATAAGTGTTATCAATCGCTTTTATTATAGGAATTTATTAATCAGGCGCAAGGGTGCATTCATCTAAATAACAAAAAAACCTGCTCATCAGAGCAGGTTTTCATTTTAAAAAGAGTAACTAGATGTTAATTACTTCACTGATACGAACTCAGGGTAAGCACCAACACCACAGTCAATCATATCCATACCTTCAAGCTCTTCTTCTTCCGAAACTCGGATACCAAGCGTTGCTTTCAAGATAGCCCACACTACTAAGCTTGCGCCAAATACCCATGCAAAGATAACTGCTGCACCGAATAGCTGAGTACCGAAGCTCGCATCTGCGTTGCTAAATGGAACCACTAGTAGACCAAATAGACCACATACACCGTGTACTGAGATAGCACCTACTGGATCATCAATCTTCACCTTATCCATAGCAACGATTGAGAAGACTACTAGTGCACCTGCTGCTACACCGATACCAACAGCCACAAGTGGAGATGGAGATAGTGGGTCAGCAGTGATTGCTACTAGGCCAGCTAGAGCGCCGTTCAGAATCATAGTTAGGTCTGCTTTGCCCCAAGTTGTTTTACAAACTAGTAGCGCTGCAATTGCACCTGCTGCCGCTGCCGCGTTAGTGTTCAGGAAGATTTGACCTACTGCTGTTGCGTTCTCGAAGTCAGAAACCATTAGCTGAGAACCGCCGTTGAAACCAAACCAACCGAACCAAAGGATGAAAGTACCTAGCGTTGCTAGAGGCATGTTCGAGCCTGGGATTGGGTAAACTTCACCGTTTTTACCGTATTTGCCTTTACGAGCACCTAGAAGTAGTACACCTGCTAGAGCTGCTGCTGCGCCAGCCATGTGAACGATACCTGAGCCTGCGAAGTCACTGAAACCTGCTTCAGATAGGAAACCGCCGCCCCATGTCCAGTAACCTTCAACTGGGTAGATAAACGCTGTTAGTACTGCTGCGAAGATTAGGAAAGACCAAAGCTTCATACGCTCTGCCACCGCACCTGATACGACAGACATCGCTGTTGCAACAAATACTACTTGGAAGAAGAAGTCTGACTCTAGAGAGTGGTCAGCGCCTTCACCTTGAGTGCCGATAAGCGCACCGATTGATGGAAGCCAACCGCCTTCACCGTTGTCTACATACATGATGTTGTAACCAACAACTAGGTAAGTAGTACACGCAATCGCGTACAGACAGAAGTTTTTAGTTAGGATTTCCGTGGTGTTCTTAGAGCGAACAAGGCCCGCTTCAAGCATGGCAAAACCTGCTGCCATCCACATTACCAACGCACCTGAAATTAAGAAGAAAAAAGTGTCTAGTGCGTAACGTAGTTCCGTTACTGTCAATGATAGTTCCATAATCCTGTCCCCTTATCCTTAAAGCGCTTCAACATCAAGCTCACCAGTACGGATACGTACTGCTTGGCTCAAGTCGTAAACGAAAATCTTGCCGTCACCGATTTTACCGGTGTGTGCTGCCTTGCTGATCGCTTCAACAATGCGGTCCACGTTGTCGGCTTGTGTAGCAATTTCTAGTTTTACTTTTGGTAGAAAATCTACTTGGTATTCTGCACCACGGTATAGTTCTGTGTGACCTTTCTGACGACCAAAGCCTTTCACTTCACTTACTGTCATACCTTCAATACCAACATCCGCTAGTGCTTCCCTAACATCATCTAGGCGGAATGGTTTAATAATTGCGCTGATTAATTTCATGGCATCCTCATTTGTGTATGTCCTTTTACGTTTTATTAGTAATCAAGGTACGTGCCAACTTTTTTAATTCAACTAAAACAACAACTTAAATAAAACACCATGCTATAACGAAAAAGAGCGCACCAAAACGGTGCACTCTTTTAACTTAAATCTAACAAATTTGGTGCAGCGTTTAGAATCGCACCAAAAATGCACGCCAACCGAGCAAAGCTTGGTGCAAATCTTCAAATCCACACACCGATATGCTCTCTTCATCGTAAAAATGAAAGTCTTCCTCAAGCTCAGTTTCATCTTCACCAAACAAAAAGTTAGCCTGAACTAGCGCTTCATTGTTTTGCAGCACTAACGTCAGCTCTTCACCGACTAAACGCCACTCTTGGCTCGAATCTTTAAGCTCATCTAGCTTGGCCAGCACCTGTGACAGTTTGGCGTCATCACGCCCTAGTTCTTCCGTAAACCAGCGCCCGAGCACCTCATGCCCCATAGAAAACTCAGCACGGTAAGTACCTTCTAGGGTGTTTTTTTTGAAATCAAAGTCCATGGGTTGTCTCCAACGGGTTTAAGCGAGAGGTCGCTAATGTTCTATAGGGTTTTGTTGGGGGTATTTTGGGGAATAACAGGAAGAATGCAAATAAAGAATAGCGGTAAAAGAAAGCGGTAACGAAAAGACGGTGAGCGGACGCTTTGCTAATGGTCTTCGGTAATACTCATTCAATCACTCGCCGATTACCGTGTGCCCTTTACCGCTTCCCGAAAAACAAAAAGTCCCCAACTAACCGTCAGGGACTTTTACTATCTAAGTGTGTTGAACTTAATTACGCCGGCTCTTGAAAAATCACCGTGTCCGCTTTTTTGGTGTACTCTTCCATTTTGTGGAAGTTCAAGTAGCGGTAAGTATCCGCAGCAGTCGCGTCGATCTGCTTAGCGTACTCTAGGTATTCTTCCTTAGTTGGAATACGACCCAAAATTGCGCCAACAGAAGCAAGCTCTGCTGAAGATAGGTACACATTTGCACCTGTACCTAAACGGTTCGGGAAGTTACGTGTCGAAGTAGACATAACCGTCGCCGCATCTGCAACGCGTGCTTGGTTACCCATACACAGTGAACAGCCCGGAGTTTCGATACGAACGCCAGCACGACCATAAATGCCGTAGTAGCCTTCCGCTGTTAACTGGTCACGGTCCATCTTCGTTGGTGGTGCAACCCATAGACGAGTATCTAGCTGACCATTGAACTTCTCTAGCAGTTTACCTGCAGCGCGGAAGTGACCAATGTTAGTCATACAAGAACCGATAAAGACTTCATCGATATTAGTGCCTTGTACGTCAGACAGTAGTCGAGCGTCATCTGGATCGTTTGGTGCACAAAGGATCGGCTGATCAATTTCTGCCAAATCGATTTCAATTACGTGAGCGTATTCTGCGTCTGAGTCCGCTTCCATTAGCTCAGGGTTCGCCAACCACTCTTCCATCGCCACGATACGACGTTCAATAGTGCGCTTATCTCCGTAACCTTCAGAAATCATCCACTTCAGCATGGTGATGTTCGAGTTCAGGTACTCTTCGATAGACTCTTGAGACAGTTTGACAGTACAACCAGCCGCTGAACGTTCTGCCGATGCATCTGAAAGCTCAAATGCCTGCTCAACCGTTAGGTGCTCAACACCTTCAATCTCTAGGATACGACCAGAGAATTCATTGATCTTACCTGCTTTTTCAACCGTCAATAGACCTTGCTGAATTGCGTAGTAAGGGATGGCATGAACGAGGTCACGTAGTGTGATGCCTTCTTGCATCTCACCTTTAAAGCGAACCAAAATAGACTCAGGCATATCCAATGGCATCACGCCAGTTGCTGCGGCGAAGGCTACAAGACCTGAGCCTGCTGGGAATGAAATACCTAGTGGGAAACGCGTATGTGAGTCACCACCAGTACCCACGGTATCAGGCAGAAGCATACGGTTTAGCCATGAGTGAATAACACCGTCACCTGGACGCAGTGAAACACCCGCACGGTTCATGATGAAATCAGGCAATGTGTGGTGAGTATTCACATCAACTGGTTTCGGGTAAGCCGAGGTATGACAGAAAGACTGCATCACAAGATCTGCTGAGAAGCCAAGGCATGCAAGGTCTTTTAGCTCATCACGTGTCATCGGGCCCGTCGTATCTTGAGAACCGACTGTGGTCATTTTTGGCTCACAGTAAGTACCAGGGCGGATACCTTCAACGCCACACGCTTTACCTACCATCTTCTGGCCTAAGCTAAAGCCTTTACCTGTGTCTTCCACAGCTGTTGGACGACGGAATACTTCAGAAGGCTCAAGACCTAAAGACTGACGCGCTTTGTCGGTAAGACCACGGCCAATGATAAGCGGAATACGGCCACCAGCACGAACTTCATCAATCAGTACGTCAGTTTTTAAGGCAAATTCTGCCAATACATCGCCAGATTCGTGATTACATACTTGGCCTTTGTATGGGTAGACATCAATCACATCACCCATGTTCAACTTGCTTACATCCACTTCAATTGGTAGTGCGCCCGCATCTTCCATGGTGTTGAAGAAAATTGGTGCGATCTTACCACCAAGTACGTAACCGCCAGCGCGCTTGTTCGGTACATTAGGGATGTCATCACCCATAAACCAAAGCACAGAGTTAGTTGCTGACTTACGAGAAGAACCCGTACCGACTACGTCACCCACGTAAACCAGTTGGTGGCCTTTTTCTTGTAGCGCTTCGATCTGCTTGATCGGGCCAATAGTGCCCGCTTGATCTGGTTCAATACCTTCACGCTCATTTTTCAGCATCGCCAATGCGTGTACTGGAATATCTGGGCGAGACCAAGCATCAGGGGCTGGAGACAAGTCATCGGTGTTAGTTTCACCAGTCACTTTAAACACAGTCAGGGTGATTTTTTCCTGCAGCTCAGGTTTAGATAAGAACCATTCTGCGTCCGCCCAAGACTGAAGTACTTGTTTAGCGTGAGCGTTACCCGCTTTAGACTTTTCTTCTACATCGTAGAAAGCGTCAAACATCAATAGGGTATGCGATAGGGCTTTAACCGCAAGTGGAGCAAGCTGCTCATCATCCAGCAGCTCAATCAAGGTTGCGATGTTGTAGCCACCTTGCATAGTGCCAAGCAGGGTTGCTGCTTTTTCTCGGCTCACTAGCGGAGATGAATCTTCGCCTTTAGCAATGGCAGCCAGAAAGCCTGCTTTTACATAAGCGGCTTCATCTACGCCAGGGGGAATTCGGTTTTCTAACAGGTCTAGAAGAAATTCTTCTTCACCTTGTGGTGGGGCTTTCAAAAGCTCAACTAAGCCAGCTACTTGCTCGGCGTCTAGTGGTCTAGGAACCACTCCTTCAGCAGCACGCTCTTCGACGTGTTTACGATAGGCTTCAAGCACGATACATTCCTCTCATTGCGGTTTACTCCAGTGCAGAAGTAAACATCCTTGGAAACTTGGCTTCCTTGCCGCTTTTCTTATCGCTATTTTTAATCAATGAAACAGCGGCACAGGGCCAAACGTGGGGTGGAGGATAGCAAATTTAACCAATTTTTAAAATCCATCCATTTTGACCAACATAACAACTTCATACGAAAGTTGTCTGTTTTTTCTACTTTTCCATCACGTAAGCACAGCTTACAAGTGGAGTTAAATTTTCTAACAGACGCAGTAACTTACTTTTGGCAACCACTGTATTTTATAAACGGCGCTAAAACTGAGTTCCAACGATCAGATAAACTGAGTTGTATTTAGATTCCGCCTGCCCCCAAGCTAACACAATCGGTCCGATTGGCGAGGCAACGCCTGCGAACAAAGAGCCTGCGGTATGCAGAGGTGCATCTTCCAAAGGTACGTCCCTCCCTGACCAAACTCCACCGTACTCCAGTGACGCACCAAGATACAGCGGTGAATTAAATAGACCGAAGTCATTGTCAAACCAGCGATAACGGTACACCACACTACCAAATAGTTTATTCTGACCAATCAAGCTGTTACGTGGGATACCTGATAAGTTTAGAAAACCACCCAAGCTACGCGGTTCAATTGGTAATGCAGAATCTTGGCTATTGACCACTTCATATTCCAACTGGCCCACTAGCGTATGTCGATTGAATGTCTCGGCAGTAAGAAGCTTAGTGACGACCTCATGCACCAAGTTGGAACTCGCCTCAATTGGGTCCGAGTCTTTGATTTTGTCCTGACTAGCAAAATATTCAAGATTGAGTAAGGTGCCCTCGCTCGGAAAGCTCAAGTCATCCAGAGTATCGTAACGATAGCTTACCGATGGGCCGAAACGGGTGTAATCGGCATGGCCTAAACTCGGCAGTGAAGCAAACTCGATACTACCGTCCACATATTTAACCCCCGCTCTAATCCGCTGCCATAGCGATGGATTGTATTCGATGGATGTCTCCGCTAGTAGTGTCAGATAGGTTGCAGGCAAATAGTTCTGACTAGCTTCTAAGTCCGATGACAACTCAAGTCCATTAGGCGTCAAAGGAAAGTTTCGTGCTGAGTTGCTATAAGAGACCAGCGTCGATGAGAAAATGTTTTGCAATGGGAACACAGGTGTAAAAAATTCTGCCTCAATAAGCTTATCAGTCCCCATTTCCAAATTTAGCGCCAGCTCAGACCCCATACTGTTGAGCGAGGTAAACGCCGTACTCATCCCTAAGGAGTACTGGCTCTGGGTTTGAAAATCATCTTCTAAAAAGAAGCGCAAATCGATAAAGTTTGGTCCCCACTCTTTTCCTTTGATATCGAGTACCAACACTGTCTCGTCTGCTTCTTTACGATAGCGATAAGAGATGCGCTCAAAACGGTCGACCGCATAAAGATCGTCAATTTTTTGCTCGATCTGCTTTTGCGTCAGTTTTTGTCCAGACTCAAGGTTGAGGTACTGCTGTACCAGCTCTGAGTCATAGGAAGAGTCATTATTAAACTCGATACGACTGATCACTTCCTGATCACCATAAGTCAGCGTTCTTCGGCGAGCCTGCTTGTATTCAATATAGTCTTGGTACTGAGCGGCATTTACCCTAAATTTTTTCAACGAATTGGTGGCTTCCATGGCCGCTTGGTAGCCCAGTTCATATGCCTCCATCAATCGGTCAAACTCCGTGGTTTCCATATCGCCCACATTTGGAGATAGCAAGACATCTTGAGATTGCAGTTTGTTCGCTTGGCGCTGGGTGCTGCGCTTAACCATGTAGTTGGAGAGTTGGTCACCCACAGTAAGGAAGGATTTGAGCTCTTGTTCCGACTTGTAATCAGTGCTGATATCGACGGCGATGATCATCTCAGCTCCCATTTGACGCGCTAGCTCAACAGGCATGTTGTTGGTCACACCACCATCAACTAACAACTTATCGCCAATTTTATAGGGCGGCAAAGCGCCAGGCACTGACATACTCGCCATCATCGCATCAGTGAGATAACCATCATGCAGCACCACAGGTTGAAGCTCTACAATGTCAGTTGCGACGGCGCGGTAACGTACTGCAAGATCATCAAACGACTCAATCGGCGTTAGGTTGCCCGTCATATCACGGATCAGGCGCAACATATTCTGACCTTGTACCACCCCTTTTGGCGCAGTGAACTCGAAATCTCGAAAGCCAATGTCAGCATTAATTTGATAGCGGTCGCTGTAGATTTTATCGCGTACACTGCGCTCACTACGATCCACGCGATCACGGTAGCCACTGTTCCAGTCGGAGGTTTCAAACAGTACTTCAATTTCATCAGCAGACAGACCTGTAGCATACAGACCGCCGACAAACGCCCCCATACTGGTGCCAGTGATAATATCTACAGGGATTTGCATCTCTTCTAACGCTTTAAGCACGCCAACGTGCGCTGCCCCTTTGGCACCGCCGCCTGCAAATACCACCCCTATCACAGGTCGGTCTGTTGGAAGGTTATCTGGCTTTACTATCTCTGTTTGGGCCAAAACCAGACTAGGCAACAGCAGCAAGCAGCACACTGCATGGCAAATAAAACGCTTTGTCATCGAAGACATCCTTTATCCTTAGTCTGGTTTTGCATTGGTTAACTATTTACTTTTTAACATGTTAGCGCTTTACCACTCCAGTAGATTTTTCAGCCAGCCCATAGGACCACTTTCACATGCTTGCTTGATTTGCCCATTGGTGTCCCACAAAGGCAACCGATAATCGGCTCGGCAATCCACTTTGAGTGCGGCGCTGCCCTGCTTGGTAAAACCTAACGTGGCAACTTGCTGTGGCCAAGGCAGAATGAGTTTTTCTGGCGGTCTTTGACTTAGATACTGATGGTAGATGCGCAGAGCGCCGCTCGCCCCGGTTAGCTTAGTTGGCTTATTGTCATCTCGCCCAACCCAAATCGTTACCACTTCACGTCCATCAACGCCAACAAACCAACTGTCTCGAAGATCATTTGAGGTCCCCGTCTTTCCAGCTAAAGCGGCGGATGAAAAACGGCTTTGTAAGAAGCGGCCTGTGCCCTCGCTGACAGCCTTTTTCATCGCATAAGTGGTCAGCCATGCCGCTTGCTCTGGCACACGTTTTGACACTCGAGGAATCGAGCGGTAGATACTCTCACCTTGCGCCGTTTGTACGCTGCGAAGAGCACTCAATGGCGCAATCTTTCCTGAATTGGTTAAGGTCTGATACATCTGAGCCACTTGATATGGCGTTAATGAAAATGCCCCTAAGAACATTGACGGAACTGGGCGAATTTCGTTGCGATCTACTCCTAGTTTTTCAAATGTATCCACCACTTGAGGAATGCCCATCTTAAGGCCCAAGCGAACCGTTGGCACGTTTAGCGAACGCGACAGTGCATAGTACAATGAGACATCACCACGAAACTTACGATCATAGTTTTTGGGTGCCCATACACTGCCCTTGCTGCCTTTTAACGTCAGCGGGTTGTCACTTAATGTGGTAGCCAATGAATACTCATCGGGATGGCTTAACGCCGTCAGATATACCGCAGGCTTTGCCAGAGATCCTATCGGTCGGCTGGCATTAAGCGCTCGGTTGAATCCATCGTAGCCAGTACGCTTGCCACCAATCATCGCTCGGATCTCTCCACTGCGACGGTCCACGGCGACTGCCGCCGCCTCAAGCCCTTTTCCTGCACTTAGCTCCAGTTTGGGCACTCGCTCGCGGATCGCTTTTTCCAGCTCAAATTGAGACACGGGATCAAGCGAGGTAAACACTTTTAAGCCCAAGTTAAGCTGAAATCGGTCTCCAAGTTGCTGTTTAAGCTCGCGAGTTAGCTGCTGAAAATACGCAGGTTGGCGTGAAGCGATCTTAGGATTATCCTGAATATCCAGCGGGCGATTCGCCGCCATGGCAAATTCATCAGAGGTCAGAATGTCTTGCTGCATCATCAAACGCAGCACCAAATCTCGACGAGTTTTGGCCCGCTCAGGGTGCCTGATTGGGTTGTAGTAAGATGGCCCTTTTACCATGCCCACCAACAAAGCAATTTGGTCTATTCTTAGCTCTTGGATCGGCTGTCCAAAGTAGAGCCTTGCGGCCAGTCCAAAGCCGTGAATGGCCTCTCCGCCACTTTGCCCCAAATAGACTTCATTGAGGTAGGCTTCGAGAATTTGGTCTTTGCTGTAGCGGCGATCCAAAATCAACGCAATATAGGCTTCTCGCACCTTGCGCCAAATGGTGCGCTCTCGAGATAAAAAGATGTTTTTAGCCAACTGCTGAGTCAGTGTCGAGCCACCTTGCACGGTACGCCCAGCCTTAATGTTAGCCGCCAGTGCGCGTAAAATAGCAAACGGGGAAACGCCTTCGTGCTGATAAAAGTCCCTGTCTTCGGTGACTAACAGGGCATCAACCAAGACCTCGGGAAATTGGTCTCGGCGCAGGAATAGTCGCTGCTCATCACTGTTTTTCTCAAGCATCCCTAGCATTTTGGGGTCGATTCGCAAATAGCCCATATCACGCTCGGTGGCGAGCGACTCAATGCGAGATAGTCCTTCGCTATTAAAGTGAAGCATCACGTGGCGAGAAGGCTCTGGGCCATCTTCAAAGTCGAACTCACGACGAATCAGCTCGATCTTAGTCGCGGAAGATGAATATTCCCCAGGGTAACGAGGCTGACGCACTTTGCGGTAATTGAGTACATCCAGCTCTTGAATGAGCTGCGCATGACGCACCGGGCTCCCCGGGGACAAGGTTAATACTCGGCCATAAACCACGGTCGGCAGTTCAAACAGTTGCCCTTCAAATTTTTGTCGAACCACGCTATCAAGATAAATGCCGACAAACACCAAGATCGCTAGCAGTGCTAAAGCTGATTTCCAGCTAAAGCTCCAAATGCGTTTTATCCAACTCGGTTTGACGACCTTTTTACGTCGAGTGGTCTTTTTTCGAGCCGAAGTTTTACTAGCAGTCGTCTTTTTTTTGGTAGCTGGCGCTCGTTTCTTTGGCGCTGGGCTCTTTTTATTACTGGTCATGAATTCAACTGTCGTTTGGTTTTGGTGGTCGCTACATGATTGGCCGGATCATCAGGCCATACGTGTTTAGGGTAGCGCCCTTTCATCTCTTTTTTGACTTCTAGATAAGCACCTTGCCAAAAACCAGCCAAGTCTGCAGTAATTTGCAACGGCCTTTGCGCAGGTGATAACAATTCCAAGGTCACTTTTTGTCGGCCTAAAGCCACACTTGGCGACTCTTTCTCACCAAATACTTCCTGCATCCTCACGGAGATGCTTGGCGCTTGGCCGGGCGTATACACAATCGGTTTCTTACTGCCCGTTGGTAGGGTGTAATGGGTCGGTAGCCAACCATCAATCTCTTGGTTTAGCGGCCAACCAAGGTAGGCATCTAGCGCCTGCTTGAGATCGACTTTGGCCAAATCTTTGCTCGATTGAGCATTATGGATAAAAGGAGCAAGCCAAGAATCTAGATTATCTACTAGCCCTTGAAGACTAAAATCTGGCCACTCGTGTTCAGGCAGCCATTCGATGGCGCAACGAACCCTCGCCAGCCACGCTTCACTGCTCGTATTCCAGTTGAGTATTTTTAGCTGGTGTTTGGCAACGTAATCAAGCAAAGCTTGCGTGGTTTGCTCTTGAGAAGGAGATGGCATCGCTTCTCGACTTAGGATTAATTGGCCTATCTGCTGGCGACGCTCAGCCGTCAGGCGCCCTCGCCCTTCATCCCATTCGACGCAGTCATGGGAACGTATTAGCGCTTTAGGCAGCTCTGCGATAGCACACCCAAGTTGAATTTGGCTCGATTGCGACTGAAAACGCATCAAATCCAGAGCCACCAAATAATCGTGCCCCGCCAAAGGAGACAGCTCATCAGTACACGCACCATGACCATTGGCTAATAAATAGTTATCACTATTCTTTCGCCTCTGAGCCACCCTATCTGGGTAACCTAAACAGGCCACTTCCCCAATTGCAGCTAAGTTTATCTTTGCTAATGAAAAAGTACTGCTCAGTTTAGTGGCTAACTGCTGACAGCGTTTTTGTATTGCCGCTTGCATGCGGTGCTCGCCCTGTTTAAAACGAGCGGCGCTCATCGCCAAATCTGATTGACCCTTTTCAGGTTCTTCAATTAAGGCAACGGTGGCGATAGCGGTGCAGAGCAGCTTAGGTTCAACACTCAATAACATACTCACTTGACGAGGCGGTAAGCCCAGTGATTGAGAGCGCTGGGCAAGCTCGGTTAGTTTTCCCTTGGCATCGGTCAATCCAAGCTGGCTGAGTAAATCTTTGGCTTGATTGATCAGCGCCTTAGGTGGGGTATCCAGCCAGCAAAGCTCACCAGCGTCAGCACAGCCCCAATAAAGGAGCTCCAGCCACAAGGATGATAAATCACTGCGCAAGATCTCCGGTTGCGGCACAGCAGGTTGCTGGTTAAGTTGAGATTCAGAATAGAGTCGAACACAAATACCCTCTTCTAAACGTCCCGCACGACCACGGCGCTGCTCCGCCGAAGACTGAGCGATAAATACTTGTTCTAACTTAGTAATACCAACTTTGGGTTGGAATCGAGCGATGCGTTCAAGCCCAGAATCCACCACCATGCGAATGCCGTCGATAGTCAAGGATGTTTCGGCAATATTGGTTGCTAGTACAACTTTGCGCCGCCCTTTAGGCGCTGGTGCAATAGCACTTTGCTGCTGGGCTTGGTTAAGCTGACCGTACAATGGGCAGATATCTACGTCAGAGGCCACACGGCTTTCTAAATTGGCTGCGACCGCTTTGATGCTCGCGACACCGGGCAAAAATGCCAACAAGGAACCGGATTCACTCTCTAGCAACGCATTGATCTGCTTAGTCATTGCGGCAATCAAGTTTTCATTGGTCTTAAGTGCGGCATAACGAGTCTCCACGGGATACTGGCGACCTTGCGACTCAATAAAGCACGCCTCAGGTAATAGGGTTTGCAAAGCTTGCTGATCGAGTGTGGCCGACATGACCAATATCTTAAGATCATCACGAAGCGCCATTTGCACTTCAAGTGCTAGCGCTAGAGAAGTGTCGGCATGCAGACTGCGCTCATGAAATTCATCAAAGATCACCAGCCCCACACCATTCAGCTCAGGGTCATTTTGCAACAGGCGAGTCATAACCCCTTCGGTGACGATTTCAAGCTGAGTCTGGGCACTGACTTTTGATTCTCCACGAATGCGATAACCCACTCGCTGCCCCAATGGCTCACCTAGCTGTTTCGCCAAATAGCGGGCGATATTACGCGCCGCCAAACGCCGGGGCTCAAGCATAATGATTTTGCCTTCGACTGCGTTTTGTTCGATCAAAGTCAAAGGTAACTGGGTCGACTTACCCGCACCTGGTGCCGCCTTGACGATCAGTTGTTGATGACTTTGAAGCTGCTGGAGCAATTGCGGCAGCACAGATTGGATCGGCAGTTGTGACAAGACAAAATCCCTATGATTTAATGTGGCGCACCATTGTACATAAAAACAGTAATAAAATGCACTTTCAGCCTCAACTCGAATCCGCCAAACTCATAAAACGTTACAAACGTTTTCTTGCTGATATTGAACTGCCAGATGGCTCTATACGTACTATCCACTGTGCCAACACTGGAGCGATGACAGGTTGCGCTGAACCAGGAGATACGGTGTGGTTTTCGACCTCCGATAACCCCAAACGTAAATACCCAAACAGCTGGGAGCTTACCCAAACCCAAAAAGGTGATCTGATTTGTGTGAACACCGCTCGCGCTAACGCACTCGCAATTGAGGCAATCAAAAATGACGCTATTGGAGAGCTTCGTGGGTACGAACACTGCCGAAGTGAGGTGCGTTACGGCAGCGAAAATAGTCGCATCGATATTTTGCTAGAAAATGATAACCAAGGAAGTGATAAATCCCTCTGCTATATTGAAGTTAAGAGCGTCACACTACTGAGGGAGCAAGGACGTGGTTATTTTCCAGACGCTGTGACCACCCGCGGACAAAAACATCTGCGTGAGCTCACGGAAATGGCGAGAAATGGTCACAGAGCGGTACTTTTTTTTGCAGTATTGCACTCAGGGATTGAAAACGTGTCTGCCGCACACTATATAGATGCCAACTATTCACAATTACTTTTAGAAGCAAAAGAAAATGGCGTAGAGGTCATATGCTACAAAGCGGAAATGACTCCTCGCACAATGCATCTTTCTCAGAAAATTGATTTCATTAGTGAATATGAAAAATGATGCAATGTTCACAATGGCGTGCTCATGACACCATGAGTGATTGCCACCGGCTTTTCTTTCTGCTATAGATACCCGCCTTATTAGTCTGTGTAGCAGTTTCGTATCGCAGTCAGTAGGTGTAAGTAGGAGATGCTGTATGCCAGAGAGCAACAAAAGAAAAACGCTAGGCATCCTAGCTATTGCAGGCGTTGAGCCTTATAAGGAAAAAGCTGGTGAAGAGTACATGTCACCAGAGCAATTGGCTCACTTTACAAAGATTCTAGAAGCTTGGCGCAACCAGCTCAGGGAAGAAGTTGACCGTACCGTTCACCACATGCAGGATGAAGCGGCGAATTTCCCAGATCCTGTTGACCGTGCTTCTCAAGAAGAAGAGTTCAGCTTAGAACTGCGTAACCGTGACCGTGAGCGTCGTTTGATCAAAAAGATCGAAAAGACGCTAAACAAGATTGAAGAAGATGAGTTCGGTTTCTGTGACTCTTGCGGTATCGAAATCGGTATCCGTCGTCTAGAAGCTCGTCCAACAGCCGACCTATGTATCGACTGTAAAACTCTTGCTGAAATGAAAGAGAAACAAATGCAAGGTTAATCAACCTGCTTGTTTTGAGTAAATTAGAAGGGAGCTTAGGCTCCCTTTTTATTGGATGCTTATGACCATCACTGCTAAGCCTTACATTGGCCGATTTGCCCCATCACCTTCTGGCCCGCTTCACTTTGGCTCTTTAGTGGCAGCACTTGGCAGCTACTTTCAAGCCAAAGCGAATCAAGGTCAGTGGCTCGTTCGCATCGAAGACCTTGACCCTCCTCGCGAAATGCCTGGCGCTTCTGCGCTCATTCTAGAAACCCTAGAAAAGTTTGGCCTCGAGTGGGATGGTGACGTGGTCTATCAAAGCCAGCGCCACGAGCGCTACCAAGCGCAAATAGAGCAGTGGCTTGAGCAAGGGCTCGCTTATTACTGCCAATGTACGCGCAAACAAATTAAAGCCCAAGGCGGTTTTTATACTGGCACCTGTCGTACCAAGCAACTTACGGATGATGGTCAATGTGCGGTTAGGTTAGTCATGCAGCACCCCATTACCGAGTTTTTAGATCAAAAACATGGGCGTTTTACTATCCCTGAGTCGCTTGCTGGTGAAGATTTCATTATCAAGCGTCGTGACGGGCTTTACGCATACAATTTAGCGGTGGTGTTGGATGATATCGATCAAGGGGTCACTGAAGTCGTACGTGGCGCCGATCTGATTGAGCCCACTGGGCGCCAAATTAGCCTGTACAAAATGCTCAATAAAGCACCAGTGAGCTACCTACACCTGCCGCTTGCGATGGATAACAACGGAAATAAACTTTCAAAACAAAATCATGCTACTGGCATCAATTTAGATGATCCAAAGCCAGAAATTGTGGCGGCGATGTCGTTTTTAAACTTTGATTTACCAGATAATTTTGAAGATTCGAGCATCAGTGAAATGATCGATTGGGGAGCAAGGAACTGGACCTTGAACCAGCTGCCCAGTGAGATCAATATCACGCCAGCATTCTCAAATCAGACCAGCTAGGCTATTATTAGCCGCAATTTTTGAGCACAGATGAATTTGAGGTGGGCTATTTTCACTCAAGTTAGCCGCTTTTGTCGTAAGATCTTAACGAAAAAAAGCCAAGATAATTGTCGCTCTCACGGAGAAAGAACCCTGAAAATTTTTACTCGCGAAGAACATGATATTTCGCGCCGTCAGATCAGCGACAACGCACTTAAGGTGCTATATCGCCTAAACAATGCTGGATACGATGCGTTTCTGGTAGGGGGAGGTGTACGTGACCTCCTGTTAGGTGAGCAACCGAAAGACTTTGATATTGCCACCAACGCAACGCCAGAACAGATCAAAGCGCTGTTCCGTAACTGTCGTCTGATTGGTCGTCGCTTCCGTCTGGCACACATCATGTTTGGCCGTGAAATTATTGAAGTGGCGACGTTCCGTGGACACCATCAAGAGCCAGTAAAAAATCAATCGGCACAATCGAAAGAAGGCATGTTACTGCGTGACAATGTCTACGGTACGGTGGAAGAAGATGCAGAGCGTCGTGACTTCACTGTCAATGCGATGTACTACAACATTGCCGATTACAGTATCCATGATTACGCAAACGGTGTTGCTGATCTAGATGAAGGTGTTATCCGTCTAATTGGCGATCCAGAGACTCGATACCGTGAAGACCCAGTACGTATGTTGCGAGCAGTGCGCTTTGCAGCAAAACTGGACATGGATATTGAAGAAAAAACCGAAGCGCCAATCAATGAGCTTGCTCACCTGCTGCGAGAGATCCCAGCGGCACGCCTGTTTGAAGAGTCATTGAAGCTGCTGCAATCAGGGTATGGTCTTGAAACCTACTACCTGATGCGAGACTACGATTTGTTCCAGCAACTGTTCCCAATGATGGAAGAGTTCCTGACTGAAGCAAACGACTCAAAAGCCGAACGCATGATTGAACTGGTGCTCGACTCTACCGACAAGCGCATCCAAGAAGGTAAACGTATCAACCCTGCGTTTATGTTTGCGGCCATGCTTTGGTACCCGCTAGAAGCAAAAGCAGAGTACCTGATGGAAAAAAGTGGCATGAGCTACTACGACGCCATTATGGAAGCGAGCAACATGGTACTTGATGATCAAGTGCGCAGTATCGCAATTCCGCGTCGCCATACAGCAACGATCCGCGAAATTTGGCAGCTTCAGTTGCGCCTTCCACGCCGCAGTGGTAAACGTGCATTCCGCATGTTAGAGCTGAACAAGTTCCGTGCAGGTTTTGATTTCCTCGAAATGCGTGGTCAAATCGAACAAGGTGACGTTGAAGAGCTCGCCAAATGGTGGCACACCTTCCAAGACGCAGGTCGAAATATGCGTCAAGCGATGGTCAACGACCTTGGGGGCAGTTCACGAGGTGGCCAGCGCCGCCGCCGACGTCCAACTCGTAAAAAGAGGGCTGGCAGTGATTAATGCGTATATTGCAATTGGTAGCAATCTCAATGATCCGGTAAGCCAAGCCCAACAAGCCATAGAAGCACTGAAGTCGATACCAAACAGCCGTTTGGTATCTTGCTCTTCACTGTACAGTAGCACGCCAATGGGGCCATCGGATCAGCCTGATTACATCAATGCTGTGGCCCTAATTGAAACCGAATTAACGCCATTGCAACTGCTTGATTGCACTCAAGCCATTGAGCAAGAGCATGGGCGTGTCCGTAAAGATGAGCGCTGGGGACCAAGAACCCTAGATCTCGATATTATTCTTTACGGCAATGAGGTGCTAGATTCCGAGCGACTGACCATTCCACATTACGGAATGAAAGTGCGTGAGTTTGTACTCTACCCGCTCGCTGAGATCACACCAAATTTAGTCCTACCTGATGGGACTCAACTCGCCAAGTTACTACGACAAGTAGATCGTAACGGGCTGAGCATTTGGCAAGCATAGCCAAATCCTAGTAAGGAAATAAAAATGAAAAACGTCACTATTAATACACTGATGGCCTGGAAACAAGAAGGTCGTAAATTTGCAACCTCTACCGCCTATGATGCGAGTTTTGGCCAGCTATTTGAAGAGATGGAAATGCCTCTTCTGCTGGTTGGTGATTCTCTAGGTATGGTTCTGCAAGGCGAAACTTCTACCCTACCAGTAAGCGTTGAAGATATCGCTTACCACACACGCTGTGTGCGTGCTGGTAGCCCAAGCTGCCTACTGCTCGCCGATATGCCATTCATGAGCTACGCAACGCCTGAGCAAGCTTGTGAAAACGCTGGCAAATTAATGCAGGCTGGCGCAAACATGGTTAAGCTTGAAGGCGGTCAGTGGTTGTGTGAAACTGTGCGCATGTTAACTGAGCGTGCCGTGCCTGTGTGTGCTCACCTTGGCCTAACGCCTCAGTCAGTCAACATTTTTGGCGGCTTTAAGATCCAAGGCCGTGATGAAGAGCGTGCAGAACAAATTGTTCAAGACGCTATTGCACTGCAAAACGCAGGTGCCCAACTATTGGTACTTGAATGCGTTCCAGCATCACTGGCGAAACGCATCACAGAGCGCCTAACCATCCCTGTTATTGGTATTGGCGCAGGTAACGACACTGACGGTCAAATCCTTGTGATGCACGATATGTTTGGTATTTCAGCGAATTACATTCCAAAGTTCTCTAAGAACTTCCTTGCTGAAGCAGGCGACATGCGTAAAGCCATTGCACTCTACATGGAAGAGGTCCAGAGCCAGACTTTCCCTGGTCCTGAGCACACCTTTAACTAAGGACAATACATGCAAACTTTTTCTGACATTGCTTCACTACGCGAGCAAATTAAACAGTGTAAGCGCGAAGGCCGCACCGTAGCGTTTGTCCCAACCATGGGCAACCTGCATGAAGGTCATCTAACACTGGTACGCAAAGCACGTGAGCATGCTGATGTTGTTGTAGTGAGCATTTTCGTCAACCCGATGCAGTTTGAGCGTGCGGATGACCTAAACAACTACCCGCGTACGCTTGAAGAAGACCTCAGCAAGCTGAATGGCGAAGCGGTAGAGATGGTATTCACGCCAACGCCTGAAATCATGTACCCAGAAGGCCTAGATAAGCAGACTTACGTTGAAGTCCCAGGACTATCGACCATGCTTGAAGGCGCTTCTCGCCCAGGTCACTTCCGAGGTGTTGCGACCATAGTGACTAAGCTATTCAACATAGTACAACCTGATGTGGCTTGCTTTGGTGAGAAAGACTTCCAACAATTGGCCGTGATCCGCCAGATGGTAACCGACCTTGCGATGGATATCGAAATCATCGGTGTTCCAACCGTTCGAGAAATGGATGGCCTCGCCATGAGCTCTCGCAATGGTCTGCTCACTATGGATGAGCGTCAGCGTGCGCCTGTTGTGGCTCGCACTATGCGTTGGATCAGCAGTCAGATCCGTGGTGGTCGCAGCGACTACAGCTCTGTGATTGAAGACGCTACCGATCAATTGCGTGCAGCCGATCTTCAGCCAGATGAGATTTTCGTTCGTGACGCAAAAACCTTGCAGCTTATCTCGGCCGAATCCACCCAAGCGGTGATCTTGATGTCCGTCTTCCTTGGCAAAGCGCGTTTGATTGACAATCAGGTGTTCGACTTAGCAACAGAAGCTAAAGAAAAAGAACAAGAGAAAACAAGCGAAGAGTAATATGCTCTCCACTTGAAGCGTGTTAAAGCCATACCTGACAAGGTGTGGCTTTTTTCATTCTTGCTCGCCAACAGTCTCACAAATTTGGCTGATATGGGTGGCTGACTAGGCAACAAACGCTATGATGAAAGTAACGATTTGTAGTGAGAGAACCCCATGATCGAGCGACGCAGATTTTCCAGAATCATCTACCAAGCCCCTGTGCAAGTACGCCAAGACACCGTCTGTCTTGAAACTTCTATTCGCGACCTGTCCCTGCATGGACTGCTATTAGCCGCCACAGAAGATACTGTTCTTCTAAGCAACAAACTTCCTGTCAGTGTAAGTTTTACCCTACCTGATAGTGATGTTGTGATATCATTGCAAGCCGAAATTGTCGGCATGGATAACAATTCTATCCGACTCCGTATTCAACACATTGATATAGATAGCATTAGCCATCTCAAACGTCTGGTTGAGCTCAATGTAGGTGATGAATCACTTCTACACCGCGAGCTTGAACAATTGTCTGATTTGGGCGCTGATTAGTCCGATACATGCAACGTAAACACATTACTTTCTCCATCCCGACCAAAAATGGGGTTGAGCAGTTTTCTCTATCAAGAAAGGCCGTTTGGGCCTTTTTGCTTTTTATTGCTACCTCTCCTGCGGTGGCGGTTTACTTTTATCAGCAACACATCAGCAGCCAAGAGTACGTGGAAGTCCAAGTCGACAAAATGACCCGCAACTTCGATGCCGCTCAGCAGCAAATCGCTTATCTAGATGAGAAAAGCGAACAGTTTAGAACGCTGTACGAGTCTGAAGTGATCTCCAATCACACCTTAGCCAGCGAATTGGAAGACAAAAACAGTCAGATTGTCTCGCTAGGCCAACGCGTTAATGACGTAGAGAGTGTGTTAGGGCTTGGTGAAACCCCAATCGATGAGCAAAGCTTGGAAGCGCGTATTGATGCAGCAGCAGTCGATTCAGCAGTACGCACGACTTTATTCCGCTTGCTACCGAACCAAACCCCTATGAGTTATCAGCGCATCTCTTCTGACTATGGCTATCGCCGCCACCCAGTGACGGGTAAACGCCATTTTCACCGTGGTTATGATATGACTTGCCAAATCGGCGAACCGGTATTTGCTCCGGCGGATGGTGTCGTAGAATTTACTCGTCCTAGCAACAAAGGCTATGGCAACTACCTCAAACTTCGTCATTCATTCGGTTTTATGACAGCCTACGCTCATCTAAGCAAGTTCAAAGTGCGTAGCGGCCAGTTTGTCAGTAAAGGCGACCTGATTGCCTTATGCGGTAATACGGGCACCTCAACAGGCCCTCACCTTCATTATGAAGTGCGCTTCTTAGGCAGAACGCTCAACCCTGCTAACTTCATTCAATGGGGCCCTGAGAGTTTTGAAGAGCTGTTTGAGAAAGAGCAAAGCATTAAATGGCAATCTCTACTGGCTATCGTCAATAAAGTGGTTCAGCAGCAGGTGCTATTGACCAAGCAGCAAGATGCCAAAGAAGTGACTCTGCCTGATACTGCAAGTAACTAGGGCGTGTTAACCTAATACAAAAATTGAGACAAAAAAATAGCGGCTAATCAGCCGCTATTTTTATTGCAAAGGTCTAATCTCTCGGGCGATGAATCGCATCATTCGCTTGTTTTAGTAGTTTCTGGCTTTCGTCCATAAACTGCTGAGAGTAATCGCCAAACCAGTCAGATACCTCATCAAATGCAGTGACAAACGCTTGTTTGTTACTGCCTTCAAGCATCTCAATCGCTTGACCAAAGCAGTGATGGAAACGCTTGATCATCTCAATATTCTGCTCTGACGACATGATGATATCAGCGTAGAGGTTCGGGTCCTGTGCAAACAGTCTTCCAACCATTGCTAATTCCAAACGGTAGATAGGCGAGCTCAGTTGCAGTAGCTTAGATAAATCTGGCTGCTCACCACACAGGTGCAAGCCGTAAGCAAATGAGGTGAAGTGACGCAGTGCCTGAATCAAGGTCATGCCGTGATCGTGCTCAGCAGCATCAATTGGGCAAACCACCGCTCCCCAAATCTCGATTTGTTTCAGTAACCACTGATACGCCTCTGATTGGCGACCATCACAACAAACCACCACCTGTTTTGCCAAACTTGGTACATCTGGGCCAAACATAGGGTGCAAGCCAACTACCGGGCCTTGATGGTTAGCCATCATGGCTTGCAGCGGCTTCGACTTGATTGACGTTAAGTCGCACAAGATACACTCAGATGGCAAGGTTGGCAGTTTGGCAATAACGCCTTCGGTTAAATGAATTGGTACCGTCACCACCACTAGGCCTGCACCTGCGCAAATCGCTTCGGCATCATCCCAATCTTGGCTGCCTAAGATTTTCACCTCGTAACCAGACAGGCGGAACATGCGGGCAAACAGGCTACCCAACTGTCCTTTACCACCGACGATAACCACAGTGCCTAACTCAGGCTTTAAGCAGGTAAACCCTGAGTCTTTCTCACTGGCATAAGACTCTCGCATCGTGCGACGCAAAATATCTTCAATCAGCTGAGGTGGTACACCTTGCTTAGCCGCTTCTTCACGACGAGAGGCAAGCATTGCCGCCTCACGTTCAGGTACATAAATCGGCAAGCCATGTTGGCTTTTTACTTCACCGACTTTCTCCACTAGCGCAAGTCTTTGCGCCAGCAGTTCCACCATTTGTTTATCGACCAGGTCGATTTGGTCTCTCAATTCATTTAGTACTGCGGCCATCCGCTACTACCCTGTTCTTATTTGATCCGATCTTGCAAAAACGGCACAAGCTCTTTGTGCGCATGGGTCAATAGTGCCTCAGTTGAGTCCCAATTGATACATGCATCTGTGATAGATACGCCGTACTTCATTTCACTCAACGGCAGATCAGATGGCTGATTGCCTTCATTGATATGACTTTCAATCATCAGGCCGATGATTGATTTATTACCTTCACGGATTTGATGAATAACATCTTCAGCCACCAACGGCTGACGACGGAAGTCTTTACGTGAGTTAGCATGACTACAATCCACCATAAGCGCTGCATCCAAGCCTTTTCCTGCCATTTCTTGCTCACATTCGGTCACAGACACTGAGTCGTAGTTGGTCTGCTTACCACCGCGTAAAATCACGTGACCATCAGGGTTACCCTGAGTGGTTAGAAGAGCCACTTGACCTTCACGGTTAATCCCCATGAAGCGGTGACCTGAAGAAGCCGCTTGCATAGCATTAATTGCCGTCGCTAGGCTACCGTCTGTACCGTTTTTAAAGCCCACTGGCATTGAAAGGCCACTAGCCATTTCACGGTGAGTTTGTGATTCAGTAGTACGAGCACCAATCGCCGCCCAGCTGAAAGTATCGCCTAGGTACTGAGGGCTGATTGGGTCGAGTGCTTCTGTCGCTAGAGGGATTTCCATCTCTGCCAGATCCACCAGCAGTTGTCGAGCCACGTGCAGACCATGCTCAATGTCAAAAGTGCCATCTAGATGAGGGTCATTGATAAGGCCTTTCCAACCGACTGTGGTACGAGGCTTTTCAAAGTAAACACGCATCACCAAGTAAAGCTGATCATCAACCTTCTCAGACAAAGCTTTAAGCTTTTTTGCGTACTCTTTGGCGGCATCAACATCATGAATCGAACATGGACCACAAACCACGAGTAGACGATGGTCTTTCTTTTTGATGATGTCAGCAATTTCGCTACGAGACTGGGCGATAAAACGGCGAGCCTTATCACTAAGTGGTATCTTATCTTTAAGTTGGTTAGGAGTGATCAGTACCTGTTCTTCACTGATATGGATATTGCTAAGTTCACTTTTTTGCATCACTAGACCTGTAATTTTTTATTTACACCCATAATTCCTTTATGGGCTAACCAAAAACAATACCCATAAACTAACAGCGTCAAAATGAATTGCAAGTGTAAACTATAAAAAACATTTAGTGTAAATTTAAATTTACATTAAATGCTAATATCGAAATTTGACGGTTAAAATTTCTTCGGGAGTAAGGTCGTGGATCTGATTCTTTCATTATTGCAGCAGATGTGTGTTTATTTGGTGCTCGCCTACCTGCTGAGTAAAACCCCTCTGGTTTTGCCTCTGTTGAGCATTTCCAAGCGTAGAGGGCACCAGTTCAGTGTCTACGTACTGTTCTCGCTGTTTTGTATCATGGGGACCTATTTTGGCTTACAGATCAACGATGCCATTGCTAATACTCGCGCCATAGGCGCTGTGATGGGGGGACTATTTGGTGGGCCGGTGATCGGTTTTTTGGTCGGCTTAACCGGTGGGTTGCACCGTTATACCCTAGGAGGGTTTACCGATCTCGCCTGCGCCATTTCCACCACCTTGGAAGGTTTAGTTGGCGGCTTAATGCACAGTTACCTAGTGCGTAAGGATAAGAGTGAATGGTTATTTAACCCGTGGATGGTGTTCTGCGTCACTTTGGTCGCTGAGATCATTCAGATGATCACTATCTTAGCAGTCGCCAAGCCTTTTGATGATGCTTATCGGTTAGTCAGCGCCATCGCAGCGCCGATGATTATCGCCAATTCCGTTGGTGCGATGCTGTTTATGAGTATTTTGCTTGATAGGAAAGCCATTGTAGAAAAATACTCTGCCGCTTTCTCTCGGCGAGCATTATTGATTGCCGAGCGCACCGTGGGCGTACTAAGCTCGGGCTTAACCCCAACCAACGCCGATAAAATCGCTCGAATTGTTTACGAAGAAACGAAAGTTGGGGCGGTCTCTATCACCGATTGCGATAAGATTTTGGCTTTTGTCGGTATTGGCGATGATCACCATAAGCCCGACACACCGATCTCCTCACCAAGCACGCTCGAATCCATTAGCAAAAACGACATCATCTACCTCGATGGCGTCGAGCGTCCGTACCAGTGTTCAATTTCTGACGAGTGTAAACTTGGCTCGGCGTTGATCATTCCGCTACGCCAAGGCTCTGAAGTGGTAGGTACCATCAAGCTCTACGAGCCTAAGCATAAATTTTTCTCGACCATCAACATGTCGATGGCGGAAGGCATCGCCGAACTACTCTCAAGCCAGCTGCTCTATGGCGACTACCAGCAGCAACAGACTTTACTATCCCAAGCCAAAATCAAGCTCTTGCACGCTCAGGTTAACCCTCATTTCTTGTTCAATGCGCTCAATACCATCAGTGCCATTACACGCAAAGACCCAGATAAAGCTCGTCAACTGATCCAACACCTATCGCAGTTTTTCCGTAGCAACCTCAAACAAAACATCGAGCATGTGCAGCTTAAAGATGAGCTTGCCCATGTTAATGCGTACCTCACCATTGAAAAAGCGCGATTTAGTGATCGCTTGGAAGTCGAGGTAGATATTGCACCTCAATATCTTGAGCTCTACATTCCGAGCTTTACTTTGCAACCACTGGTCGAAAATGCGATTAAGCATGGTATCAGTCAGCAGCTCGATGGCGGTAAAATACGTATCTACACCAAGCTTGTACCACACGGGGTTTTAATGGTGGTGGAAGATGATGCTGGCCTATATCAAAAACCACCAGAGCAACACAGTGGCTTAGGGCTAGAAATCGTTGATAAACGCCTTATCCAACGGTTAGGCAAGGGTTCGGCATTGCAGATTGAATCTAAGCCACAGCAGTACACACGGATGAGTTTTTTACTTCCTAGCGACCTAACAAAAGAGGATTAGTATGCTGACCGCAATCATCATTGATGATGAACAGCTAGCTCGAGATGAGCTTGGCGAACTGCTCACAGAAATTGGGCAACTTGATATTATCGCCACGGCCAGTAATGCCATCGAAGGGCTTAAAGCCATCAACTGCCACAAACCCGATGTGGTGTTTTTGGATATTCACATGCCGCAAATCAGTGGCATGGAACTGTTGGCGATGTTAGATCCGGAAACCATGCCCTATGTGGTATTTGTCACAGCGTATGACCAATATGCGATCCAAGCGTTCGAAGAGAACGCCTTTGACTACCTGTTAAAACCCGTTGAGCCTAAGCGTCTTGAGAAATGCATAGCTCGATTGCTCAAAACCCACCAGCTTAAGCAGCCTATCGACCTCACTCCAGTAACTCCTAGCGAGCTGACCCAAGTGCCCTGTAGTGGGCTAAACCGGATAGTGATCATTGCACTGGCCGATATTGAATATGCTTATAGTGATATCAGCGGTGTGCATGTACAAACCGCAGACCAAAGCGCCACCTGTCAACTAACGCTTAAAGTACTTGAGCAGAAGACCCCACTACTACGCTGCCATCGCCAGTACTTAATCAATACCCAAGCGATTCGAGAAATCAAACTGCTTGAGAATGGACTGGCTGAAATAGTCACTCAAAGTGACCACTGCGTCCCGGTCAGTCGACGTTATTTAAAGAGCCTTAAAGAGACTCTTGGCTTTCACTGATCGGGTTAGTACGAGCTCGATTTGATCGAGCTCTCAGTTCTATATCACACTTCATTCCCACTCGCCTTAGCGCCAAAACCACTTAATCTCACTAAACACCACTTAGGTGAGAATGCGACCACTCACTTCATCACTGACTGAACACTCAACAAGCAGCGTTTAAGATCAATGCTGAACACAATAATTAATGAACTAAGGACGTGAATGATGATGTGGTTTCTTACCTGTATCGCCGCTTTGATCGGTGGTTACTTTATTTACGGCACTTTCGTTGAGAAAGTTTTTGGTATCAACGAAAAGCGCAAAACCCCTGCTTACACTAAGCAAGATGGTGTTGACTATGTGCCAATGTCTAACAAAAAAGTTTACCTAGTACAGCTACTAAACATTGCAGGTGTCGGCCCAATTTTTGGCCCGATCATGGGTGCTCTATATGGCCCTGCAGCGATGCTGTGGATTGTGCTCGGTTGTATCTTCGCCGGTGCAGTACATGACTATTTCTCTGGTATGTTGTCAGTAAGAAATGGCGGAGCTTCAGTGCCGACGATTACAGGTAAGTACTTAGGTAATGGCGCAAAACACTTTATGAACATATTTGCCATTGTCCTGCTTTTGTTGGTTGGCGTGGTATTCGTATCTGCACCTGCTGGCATGCTAACAAACCTAGTCAATGACCAAACTGGTGCCAACATTCCGATGACGGCGATGGTTATTGCTATCTTTGCTTACTACATCATCGCAACCATAGTCCCTGTCGACAAAATCATCGGTCGTTTCTACCCACTGTTTGGCGCACTACTTATCTTCATGTCGGTAGGCCTTATCACTGCGATTGGCTTGTCTGACGAGCACTCAATTATGGGTGGCTACGAAGTGAGTGACATGTTCACCAACATGAATCCAAACAACTTGCCACTATGGCCTGCACTATTCATCACCATTGCGTGTGGTGCGATCTCTGGCTTCCACGCAACTCAGTCTCCATTGATGGCGCGCTGTATGGAAAATGAGAAAAACGGCCGCTTTGTATTCTACGGTGCGATGATCGGTGAAGGTGCAATAGCGCTTATCTGGTGTGCCCTAGCACTCTCTTTCTTCGGCTCAGTTGAATCACTTGCAGATGCTGTTGCAAATGGTGGCCCTGGTAACGTTGTATACAGCGCTTCATTTGGCCTGCTGGGTGTGTTTGGCGGTATCTTAGCCTTCCTAGGTGTAGTTATCTTGCCGATTACCTCGGGTGACACTGCGTTTCGTTCAAGCCGTTTGATCCTTGCTGAGTACTTCAACATGGAGCAAAAAACATTGCGTAACCGCCTAATGATGGCACTACCACTGTTTGTTATTGGCGGCATTCTAACGCAAGTAGATTTCGGTGTAATTTGGCGCTACTTCGGCTTTGCCAACCAATCAACAGCGGTCATGATGCTGTGGACAGCTTCAGCTTACCTACTTCGTCATAACAAACTGCACTGGATTACCACGGTACCAGCTATGTTTATGACCACGGTATGTGTGAGCTTCATCTTGAGTAGCAGCACACTAGGTTTTGGTTTGCCAATCAACATCTCAACCATTGCAGGTATTGTGTTTGCTATCGCCGTTGCAGCGCTAGTAATTAAAACCTCAAAAGGTAAAGGTGAAGAAGAGCTACCGGGGGACAAAGAAGAGAGCCCAACCAACGTAAAAACCGCCTAGCTAAACGCTCATTAAAATAATAGATTGAGTCTCTAGATCGACAAAGCCCCCTCACCAGTTGGTGAGGGGGCTTTTTAAATCTTTTGATATTTCATCTTAGAATCAGTTATCTATCAAAGGAATCATAGCTTCCACCGCATCTTGCCACTGCGTGCTACGCTGGAGATCATTGAGCGAGAAGCTTTGGGTCTTAAGCAAACCTAAAGCTTTAGGTACATGGGTGACCTCAAGCGTATCGAGCACCTCTACGGCCGATGGGCGATGGTTGCACATAAGAATCATATCGCATCCAGCATCTAGTGATTGCTGAGCACGAACTGCAGCGGAGCCCATGATCTTCGCCCCTTCCATGCCCAAATCATCTGAGAACACAATGCCTTTGAAACCCAGCTTTTCTCTCAGTATCTGTTTCAACCAAAAAGCGCTGCCCGAGGCTGGCTGACTATCAAATTCTGGGTAAATCACATGTGCGGGCATCATGGCATCAAGCAAACCTGCATCTAGCTGCGCTTTAAAGATAGCCATGTCTTGTTCAAAAATGTCGCTGCGATCATCATAAGGTGTTTCTAGATGCGAGTCTGCAATTATCCCACCGTGACCAGGAAAGTGTTTGCCTGTGGTCGCCATACCAACAGATTTCATGCCATGCATAAAAGCGCTGCTGTGGTGAATGATGGTTTGGGTATCTTCACCAAACGCTCTACTTCCAATCGCCTTGCAATCAAACCCTTGATCCAACACTGGCGCAAAGCTGAGGTCAATATCATGTGCGATAAGTTCAGCCGCCATCAGCCAACCCGCTTGTTTCGCCAGTTGCTCACCATTGGTTTGTTTTGCAAATTCAGCTGCTGCAGGAATACGGCTAAATCCGCGTTTAAAACGCTGAACCCGTCCACCCTCTTGGTCAACACCAATCAGTATCGGCCGTTTTGCCGCTTTTCGTATTGATTGATTCAAGGCGATGAGCTGCTCGTTGTCATGATAATTTCGGGCAAACAGAATTACACCGCCAACTAACGGATGCTCTAGCAGTTCGCGCTCTTCGGCATCTAACTCACAACCATCAACATCTAGCCACAAGGGTCCCATAGCAATTCTCACTTGGTTAAAAACAGACTTTGGCAGATTATTCGCTTTGATTTTCTATTACAATGGCTTAAGCAGATTTTTGGAGGGTAGTGTTATGTCAGAGCGTTATATTGGTATCATGTCGGGCACCAGCCTTGATGGTATTGATTGTGCTTTAGTCGAAATAAGCAAAGAAGCAGAAATGAAACATGATGTGCCTCAGCTACTGGGACACATTTCTGTTGAGATCCCTACCCCAATTAAACAGCGCCTGCTCAGTTTAAGTCTCAACCAAAACACGACCATTCAACAAGTGGGCGAGCTCGACCACCTACTGGGCAAGCTCTACGCCGACGCAGTCAATCGACTTCTGGAAAAGTATCAGCTCGAATCTTGCGATATTCGTGCGATTGGCAATCATGGCCAAACCGTTTTTCATCAGCCGCAGGGAGCAACGCCATTCACTACCCAACTAGGAGATGCGAACCTCATTGTTGCTCTGACGGGCATTACCACAGTCGCAGATTTTCGCCGTTTAGATATGGCATTTGGCGGGCAAGGTGCACCGCTGGTACCCGCTTTCCACCAGCAGCTGTTTGGTAGCGCTGATTCCAGCGTCGTGGTGCTAAATATCGGGGGGATTTCCAATATTTCCGTCATTCCACCTCGCACTCAGGAGTCGAAAAAAGTGGTCGGCTACGACACTGGCCCGGGTAATATGCTGCTCGATGCGTGGGTTCAATCTCGTCTTGGCCAGCAATACGACCAAGACGCCAAGCTCGCACGCCAAGGGCAAATACACACCAAGCTTTTAGAGCAGCTATTACAGGAAGATTACTTTAGCGCCGCCTACCCTAAAAGCACTGGGCGCGAGCACTTTAATCTTGACTGGCTAGAGAGCAAGCTCACTACACCAATATCGAACCATGATATGCTCGCCACTTTAGTTGAACTGACAGCAATCACCGTTAGCCAAGCGATAATGAACCATCAATCAGGTCCTGCGCCAAGGCTATTGTTGTGTGGCGGAGGTAGCCGCAACCCGTTATTGGTAGAGAGAATTACTGCCCAGCTTGAAGACTGGCATGTCACTACAACTGATGAATTTGGTATCAGCAGTGAATTTATGGAGGCGATGGCGTTTGCTTGGCTCGCCTATCGAAAAATACATAACTTACCGAGTAACCTTCCCGACGTCACAGGTGCCTCTCGACCTGTTTCTCTAGGCGTCATCTACTCGGCAAATTAAAGGAAAAACTATGGCAAATGATGCATTACTTAACGCACTGTCTAGCCTGGTTTCTGAAGGGCGCAACCCAGAAACCATGGATATCGACCTGCTCTCAGCTAAAGAGATCATCACCAAGCTCAATCAACAAGACCAACAGGTGCCCTTAGCCGTCGAAAAAGTCTTGCCACAGATTACTCTGGCGGTGGAAGCCATCACTAAGGCTTTTCAACGTGGAGGTCGTTTGATTTACCTTGGCGCAGGCACCAGTGGTCGCCTTGGAGTACTGGATGCTTCTGAGTGCCCGCCTACATTTGGTGTAGATAGTAATATGGTGATTGGTTTAATTGCTGGCGGCCAAGATGCCATGTTTAAAGCTAAAGAAGGCGCTGAAGATTCTAAATCCTTAGGTATGGAAGACCTCCTAGGCATCAAGGCCACGCAAGATGATGTGATCGTTGGCATTGCTGCGAGTGGGCGAACGCCGTACGTGATTGGTGCTCTAGATTACGCCAACAGTATTAACGCCACCACGGTAGCAGTAGCTTGCAATCCAGACTCCCCAATTGCACAGCAAGCTGCAATTGCCATTTGCCCTGTGGTAGGCCCAGAGGCACTGACTGGCTCTACCCGCATGAAAGCAGGCACCGCGCAAAAACTGGTACTCAACATGCTCACCACCGCCAGTATGATCCGTATTGGTAAGAGTTATCAAAACCTAATGGTTGACGTGAAGGCGACCAACGAAAAGCTAGTGGCTCGAGCCGTTCGTATCGTGATGCAAGCCACTGAATGTGAGCGTGAAGATGCCAAACAGGTACTAGAAATGGCAGATTACGATGTCAAATTGGCAATATTGATCCAACTGACGGGACTTGATAAAGAGAGCGCTCAACGACAGCTTAATAACAAGCAAGGCTTTCTTCGTCACGCTGTTGACGACCATCATCAAAATCAAGATTAAAAGCTGCGATCTAGGTAGGAAAATCTAACCTTTACTGCCTGAAATACCTGCTAATATTTTTAGATAGCAAGTATGAGATTGGGTAGTAGATGACAAATATTGCCTCTGATGTTTGGTTACATCGGTTAGCGATGGTGTTTTTTGTAGTGGCCAGTGCGTGGGTTGGATACGTGCTGGTTAGCACTCAAAGTACCTTCGCATTACTGTATCTACTGTTCCCGATTGCCCTTTATCTTGGCTACTTTCAAGCAAACCTCAAGATCTGGGCGAGTGTGACTGCACTGGCTGTGATTGTCATCGGAGGGTTAGTCGAGCCGTACGCTCTTGATACGGTTGAAGAAAGCTTTATCCTCATTCCTCTCATTTATCTGGCCCTATTCCCCGGAACCTTTTGGCCGGTCTTAATCTGTTTGATCATACTGTCTCTCTATTTGCCAGCACTCGATCCTAAAGATTTCTCTGAGTTTGTTGAAGATGCCATCGAGATCTTAGTGATCACAGGGTTTGCCTGTGTCATGACTTTCTTTCAGCAGCTATCGAGTAAAACTGCTCAGAGCTTTAAACACGATAGCGAAACGGATCACTTGACTAAGTTAAGCAATCGGCGCGCTTTTTATCGTCGCCTACACAGCTTACCGACTATCGAACGAAATACCCTTTTGCATATCGATATCGACAAGTTCAAAAGCATTAACAATAACTTGAGCCACAGTGCTGGCGATGAGATTTTGCGCCAATTAGCGAAAAGGCTGCAAAGTAAGCTAACAAGCACAATGTCGATTTACCGAATAGGCAGTGATGAATTTTGTATTTTGGCGCTCAAGACTGAACGTGACCAAATTGAAGCACTGTGCCAAATATTGACCGCTGAGAGCGCCCTCAATTTTACCCTCGATGGTCGTCGCTACCAAATCAGCATCAGTATTGGTATTGCTGACTACCAACAGTGCATTCAAAATATCGATGGCTGGGTACAATCGGCTGAACTCGCACTAGAGAAATGCAAAGGCATCAGTAATCAATCTTACCTCTGGTTTGATGAAGCCATGCAAGAGCGGCAAGCTCGTCGCTTCAATATAGAAAAAGGCCTCGATAACGCAATAGAACGCAATGAATTCAGTTTGATGTATCAGCCTAAGGTGGATATTAAGACTGACTTAGTGCATGGTGCGGAAGCTTTGATTCGTTGGCACAACCGTAAACTAGGTTGGGTCTCTCCTGCCGAATTCATCCCTGTATCTGAGGATACTCAGCACATTTTGGCCATCGGACGATGGGTGATTAACTCCGCTTGTGCGCAGGGAAGAGAGTGGTTAGACAAAGGCTATCAGTGCCCAATCTCGGTTAACGTTTCTACGGTGCAACTAGCCTATGACGACATGTATCAAGTGGTAGAAGATGCTTTGATAAACAATAACTTCCCGGGCAAGCTGCTGCAAATCGAAATCACTGAAACAGCCATCATGTCTCAATCTGAGCGTACCGTTGCCACTTGCCACAAGCTACGCAACCTCGGGGTGCAAATTGTGCTCGATGATTTTGGTATCGCCTACTCTTGCTTAAGTTACTTGCGACGACTGCCTGTCGACCTACTTAAAATCGACAAATCTTTCGTTGATGAATGTGTTGATGAGCCCAAAGCACACATGTTGATCCGGACCATAGTGCAAATGGGACATAACCTGAATATGAAAGTGACCGCCGAAGGGGTCGAAAGTGAATTACAGCTATCGCTGTTAAAGTCAGAAAGGTGCGATAGGTATCAGGGGTACTTGTTTTCTAAGCCTGTTCCACCTGAAAAACTTGAACGCCTGCTGGCTAAGTCTCAGCCTATCGCTCAGTCGGCTACTCAACCTAAAGCGTTAAAGGTTCAGTCACGTTGATCCCAGCCACGCTGCCACTCCATACGAAACTTCTGAGCATCCTCAGTGCCTTCGCAAACGCCTTCATAATAGGTTCCAGACAGACCGATTTGAAAGGCATGGTTAGGGTTACAAAACTCGTCAACACCTTTTAAATAGCCGCGAGAGTAATCATCCTGATTTACCTGTCCAAGTTTGGCGAGCATACTGTATGTTCGCTCTGAGCGCCCCTTGATGCCGTCGCTATAACCAATCTCAAACCAGTTATCATCTTTGGCATAATCGGCATCACTTGCCACACAGCCCATCAAACTGGCGCTGAGTATCATCACCAATAGTGAATTTTTCATTCGGGTTCCTTTTTACTGCCACATCCATTAAGTGTAGAAGCTGTTGATATATATCGTTAACTTTCTCTTTTAAAAACAAAGGGCTCAATAAGAGCCCTTGGTAGAAAATAACGAAGCTAATCAATCTGTTTGATTTGGAGCTCTTTCGGGACCTCGAAGAACATATTCTCTTCACGACCGCTCAGCTCTTCAACTTCGCTGGTTTTAATCGATTGAATGCGCTTTACGATTTGGTCCACCAGCTCTTGAGGGGCAGAAGCTCCCGCTGTGACACCCACATTTTGTGCGCTCTCAAACCAGCTATCTTCAACTGCTTCTGGGCAATCAATCAAATAGCCTGGCGTACCCAGCTTTTCTGCTAATTCTTTCAAACGAGTCGAGTTAGAAGAGTTTTTCGAGCCAACTACAACCACGGCATCCACTTTTTCTGCTAACTCTCTCACTGCATCTTGACGGTTTTGAGTGGCGTAGCAGATATCATCTTTACGTGGACCTTGGATTTCAGGGAACACTTCACGCAGCTTCTCAATCACGTCTGCGGTTTCATCCACTGAGAGCGTTGTCTGGCTCACGTAGTGCAGGTTGGTTGGATCTTTGACCTGCAAGGTTTCCACATCGGCTGGGTTTTCCACCAAATACATACCGCCTGTCGCACTGGCGTACTGCCCCATGGTACCTTCTACTTCTGGGTGACCCGCATGACCAATCAAAACCACTTCCATATTTTTTCGGCTCGCACGAGCCACTTCCATATGAACCTTGGTAACCAGTGGGCAAGTAGCGTCAAATACTGTCAGCTCTCGCTCTTTGGCTTCTTTTCGTACCGCTTGCGAGACGCCATGAGCAGAGAAAATCACGATGTTGTCATCAGGAACTTCATGCAGCTCTTCAACGAATACTGCGCCACGCTCTTTTAATCCTTCCACCACAAATCGGTTATGTACCACTTCATGTCGAACGTAGATCGGTGGTTGATACATTTCTAGTGCTCGTTCAACAATGCTGATCGCACGGTCAACACCAGCACAGAAACCGCGAGGGTTTGCTAACAGTATTTTCATTGAATTGCTCATTGCTTTGTTCTAATTGCGCCTATTCTACTCAGACTCTCAGGAAAAGCCTATTCTACGGCTAAGATTTCTACGTCAAAAGTAACGTCTTGACCTGCCAGTGGGTGGTTAAAATCAACCGTCACTGACTCACCAGAAAGTTCGGTGATAATGCCCGGGATTTCCATACCATCTTTACCGGTAAAAGCCATGATAGTGCCGACTTCGACTTGGTCTTGGCCTAAGAATTTGCTGCGGTCCATGTGATGGATATTATCAGGGTTTGGCTGACCGAAGGCATCATCGGCCATCAACTCGATCGACTTGTTATCTCCAAGTGATAGTCCAATCAGGCACTTCTCGAAGTTTTCACTCAAGCTGCCATCCCCCATTTTAAATTGTGCTGGTTTACCCATGCTATGAGTGCTATCAGCCACAGAGTCATCTTTTAATTTGATGGTGAAGTGTAAAGTAACGGTTGAGCTATCAGTAATTTGAGTCACGGAATATCCTTATAATACCAATCCAACTAATTATCTGATCAGTCTAGCTAGTCCATATTTCCTTTAGCTGCGTTAGAAATCGTATCCCTAGTCCCAGCTAGGCATAAGATTTCTGCCTTGCTAAAGAAAATCTGTCCGTCGCTATACAAGACCACATAATTAGTCGTATTGGTATGATTGTTGTTTTTGCTAATGTACTGCCTGTTTATATTAAAAAGCGCCACCCGAATCAACGGGTAGCGCTTGTGGTTATTAGCTTTGTGGGTGTTTACGCATCTTTCTTGGGTCGGCGGAAGCCATCAAAGATAATCATCGCAGCACCAATACAGATGGCAGCATCTGCCAAGTTAAAGGCTGGCCAATGGTGATCACCGATGAAGAAGTCTAAATAATCCACCACGAAACCATGCACGATGCGATCAAAGACGTTGCCGGTAGCACCACCAATGATCAATGCGTAAGCAATGTTGTTCCACTTTTCTGCCGCCGGAAGTTTACTCATCCAGTGGGTGAGAAGCGCACACACGACAAAAGCAATACCAGTAAAGAACCAGCGCTGCCAACCCGCTTGATCGCTCAAGAAGCTGAAAGCTGCCCCATAATTGTGTACGTACAGCAGGTTGAAAAATGGCAGCACTTCAATACGTCCATGCCAGCCATATTCCATGCTATCCATCACTACCAATTTGATAGCGATGTCGGCGACAAAAATCAGAGTCGCTAGCCATAGCCAGCGTACTCCAGATTGTTTTAGGCTCAGTGTTTGCTCACTCATATCAACTCTTATGCGAACTGACGAGTTTCGCCTTCACCTTCAACGTTAGTCACACAACGGCCACAGATAGTCTCGTGACCTTCGATAGTGCCTACGTCTGCAGTGTGGTGCCAACAACGGTCACACTTCTGCGCTTCTGTTGCTTTTACTTCAACAAATAGGCCTTCGATGTCAGTTGCTGCCGCAGCATCGCTCTTCTCGCTTAGCGGCTTAACCACTGCGCCAGACGTTAGCATCACAAAGCGTAGCTCGTCGCCCAGCTTGCTGATCTTCGCCATCAGTGCGTCGTCAGCGTAAAGCGTGATCTCAGCTTGCAGTGCACCACCGATGATTTTCTCTTTACGAGCATCTTCTAGTAGCTTGTTCACCGCACCACGAACTTCTTGGATTTCAGCCCAGAACTCGTTGTTTAGCTCTTCGCCTTCAGCAAGAGCAAACAGACCTTCGAACCACTCGTCAGCGAATACGAACTTGCCGCGCTCGCCTGGCATCTCGTTCCAGATCTCATCTGCAGTGAACGACATGATTGGCGCCATCCAACGAACTAGAGCTTCAACGATGTAGTAAAGCGCTGTTTGACAGCTGCGCTGCGCATGACCACCACGCTTCGCGGTGTACTGACGGTCTTTGATGATGTCTAGGTAGAAAGAACCCATCTCAACCGAACAGAAGTGCATTAAGCGCTGCATTACTGCGTGTGTGTTGTACTCGCCGTATGCTTTGATGATCTCTTCTTGAGCTGCTAGCGCACGATCTACTGCCCAGCGATCCAGTGCTACCATCTCATCAGCGGCAACCATATCAGTTTCAGGGTTGAAACCGCTTAGGTTAGCTAGGAAGAAGCGCGAGGTGTTGCGGATACGACGGTACGCATCTGCAGAGCGCTTAAGGATCTCATCAGAAACCGCCACTTCACCAGTGTAGTCTGTTGAAGCAACCCATAGACGCAGGATATCTGCACCTAGCTTGTTAGTTACATCTTTTGGTGCAACAACGTTACCGATAGATTTAGACATCTTACGGCCGTTGCCATCTACCACGAAGCCGTGTGTTAGCACTTGCTTGTATGGTGCTTCACCTTTCATCGCAATTGATGAGATAAGAGAAGACTGGAACCAACCACGGTGTTGGTCAGAACCTTCTAGGTATAGGTCAGCTGCGTTGCCGTTAAACTCTTCACGTGAATCAACCACTGAGTAGTGAGTTACACCTGAATCGAACCATACGTCTAGCGTATCAGTCACTTTTTCATATTTAGCTGCATCTTCTTCACCTAAGATCTCAGCAGCATCAACATCCCACCATGCTTGGATGCCTTTTTGTTCAATAAGTTGTGCAACTTTCTCGATTAGCTCCAAGGTGTTCGGGTGAAGTTCAGCGGTCTCTTTATGAACGAATAGAGCGATTGGTACACCCCAAGTACGTTGACGAGATACACACCACTCAGGGCGACCTTCAATCATACCTTCGATACGGCTTTGACCCCACTCAGGCATCCACTCAACACCCTTGATCGCTTCCAGTGCTTTAGCACGTAGTCCTGCTTGGTCCATAGAAACGAACCACTGAGGAGTTGCACGGAAGATGATTGGAGTCTTATGACGCCAGCAGTGTGGGTAGCTGTGCTCGTAAGCGTGGTGATGTAGTAGCGCACCTTTCTCTTTCAGCACTTCTACAACCGCATCGTTTGCTTTAAATACATGCTGACCGGCAAATAGCTCAGTATCTGGCAGGTAAACACCGTTTGAACCCACTGGGTTAGCTACTTCTAGGTCGTATTTAGCGCCAACTGCAAAGTCTTCTTGACCGTGGCCAGGTGCGGTGTGAACTACACCAGTACCTGAGTCAGTTGTTACGTGATCACCTAGGATCGCAGGAACTGAGAAGTCGTAGAACGGGTGGTTGAACTGTACTAGCTCAAGGTCAGCACCTTTAGCAAAACCAAGGTTATGGAAATGCTCGATACCTGCACGATCCATTACGTCTTTCGCTAGCTCAGACGCTACGATGATACGCTCAGGGTTCTCGCCCTCAACCTGGATAAGTACGTACTCTAGGTCTTCACGTAGACATACTGCGCGGTTCGCAGGCAGAGTCCAAGGTGTGGTTGTCCAAATCACGATAGAGATGTCGCCTTGACCTTCATGGCCTTCAGCTAGACCAAACTTCGCCAGTAGCGCCGCTTCGTCAGCTGCTTTAAAGCGTACATCGATAGAAGGAGAAACCTTATCTTTGTACTCAACTTCCGCTTCTGCCAATGCAGAGCCACAGTCAGTACACCAATGAACAGGTTTGAAACCTTTCAGTAGGTGGCCATTATCAGCAATCTTACCTAGAGCACGAACGATGTTAGCTTCGGTCGCAAAATCCATAGTGCGGTAAGGCTTGTCCCACTCACCAAGAATACCTAGACGCTTGAAGCTCTCTTTTTGACCTTCAACTTGGCCCGCTGCGTAGTCGCGACACTTATCACGGAACTCGCCTGCTGTAACTTTTTGACCTGGCTTACCAACCTTTTTCTCTACCATCAACTCGATAGGTAGACCGTGGCAGTCCCAGCCAGGAATGTAAGGAGCGTCAAAACCTGAAAGTGTTTTGGATTTAATAATAATGTCTTTAAGAATCTTGTTTAGAGCGTGACCAATGTGAATGTCACCGTTCGCATATGGAGGACCATCGTGCAGAACGAAAGATTTTTTGCCTTTTTTAGCTGCACGGATAGCACCGTACAGATCTTCTTGATACCAACGCTTAAGCATTTCTGGCTCACGATTCGCCAGATTGCCGCGCATTGGAAACCCTGTTTCAGGTAAGTTCAGGGTATCTTTATACTCACTCATCGATTCTTAATTCCGTTGTGTTGGGCGAAAGTTAGACATTATGACCATCAGTGGACTAACTGATGGCGCTGTGCGATTGAAGCCACGCCCGTGCTGCACTCGCATCCAATTTAATTTGTTCTTTCAACGCATCAAATGAAGAGAACTTTTTCTCTTCACGTAATTTGTGTTTTAACACGACTTCGAGCGCCTGACCATACAGGTTAGCGGTAAAGTCAAATAAGTGTACTTCCAACTGCTGGCGTACACCTTCTACTGTCGGCCGGTTGCCTATGTTGGCCACGCCACCCACAATAGAGCCATTTGGCATAATAGCTTCAACAACGTATACCCCTGAAACTGGAGATACGCAGCGCTTTAAAGGTAAGTTGGCGGTCGGGAAACCTATGGTTCTACCGAGTTTACGTCCGTGAGACACTCGACCAGTGATACTGTATGGTCTTCCGAGCATCTCTTGAGCACTTTTGAGATCGTTATGATCCAGTGCCAAGCGGATTTCAGTGCTGCTTACGCGGGTCTTTTCGAGTCGATAACTTTGGGTGCTCACCACCTCAAAGCCGAACTCTGCTCCCGCTTGTTGCAGCATGGTAAAGTCACCACGGCGCTGCTTACCAAAGCAAAAGTCGTCGCCCACCACCAAGAATTTCACACCCAAGCGATCCACCAGCAGGTCTTTGACAAAACTCTCTGGGCTCATATCAGCAAACGCTTGGTTGAAGTTAACGCAAAGCAGTCGGTCCACATCCAGCTTATCTAGCTGGGTTAGCTTGTCTCGTAAACGAGTCAATCTCGCTGGGGCATTACTCCCAGCAAAGAACTCCATTGGCTGGGGTTCAAATGTCATCACCACCGAGGGTAAGTCAAGCAACTGAGCTTGCTTGAGCACTTGGCTCAACACTTGTTGATGCCCTAGGTGGACACCGTCAAAATTACCAATGGTTAACACACACCCTTTATGGCGTGGTTGAATGTTGTGGATACCGCGGATCAATTCCATAGTCTGCGTTTTTCTTATTCTTTACTTGGCGATTTACTAGGCGTCAAACCGACGGATTATATACTGATGCTGTTACAAAATACAGCATCCGTTATCAAGCGTATTTTAGCCACCCGCCTTGAGGTGGCGAGGGCGAATTCCTAGTGCTACAGCCACGCCGAGGTAAACGAATCCACCTAAGCCAATCAGTAGAGCTAGCGTCCATACTCGAGTGCCGAAACCCCAAGCTAGCCAAGTGTCCATTTCCGCCAATTGCCATTGAATAACGGCCACCATAGCAAGGCCCGCTACGACCACTCTAGCGCCAAACAACAATGTCTGTTTGGTGACGTGATATACCTTAGCCAGATGCAAGCCACGATATAGCAATGCCATATTGACAAACGCCGATAGCGCCGTGGCAATCGCAAGACCAACGTAACCATAGAAGTAAGCAAAAATGGCATTGAACACCATGTTAGATACCATGGCGATGATGCCGTATTTAACGGGCGTTTTGGTATCTTGACGAGAAAAGTAACCAGGAGCCAGCACCTTAATCAGCATAAAGTTCAATAGGCCAGATGCGTATGCAATCAATGAATACGAAGCATACACCACGTGCTCAGGGGTGAACTCACCGCGCATAAATAGCACCATCAACATAGGTTTGGCTAACACCATCAAACCGAGCATGGCTGGTAGCCCGAGTAGAATCACCATTCGTACCCCCCAATCCATGGTTTGTGCAAATCCTTCACCTTGAGCGTCAACGTGTTTTCGTGACAAGGCTGGGAGTATGACCGTTGCGATGGCGATACCAAACAAACCCAGTGGGAACTCAAGTAAACGATCAGAGTAATAGAGCCAACTGATCGAGCCTGTTTGCAGGAAGCTGGCAATAAAGGTATCAAACAGTAAATTGATCTGGCTGACTGAAACACCAAACAGTGCTGGGATCATCAGTGTGCGAATTTTCACCACACCAGGATCTTTCCACCCCCATTTAGGGCGAACAAGCACACCTTCTTTGATAAGAAATGGCAGTTGGAATAAAAACTGCGCCAAACCACCCAAAAACACACCAATTGCTAATCCGATTTCTGGCTGAGCCAGTTGAGGTGAGATTAGCGACGCAGAGGCAATGATCATCACATTCAAAAAAACCGGAGTAAATGATGACACTGCAAACTTACCCAAGGTGTTTAAGATCGCTCCAGAAAGAGCAACAAAGGTGATAAACCATAAATAAGGAAAGGTGATTTTAAGCAGCAAACTCGCCAGCTCAAATTTAGGTGCAGACGGACCATCATTGAGCCAGTCGATAAACCAACCCGCACCAAACAGCGCAGTCACAACGCCAGAGCCGAGCACGCCAAGTAGCGTAACTATAGAGACCAGCACCCCGAGCGTACCTGATACCTTAGCGATTAATTCTCGGGTTTTATCTTTATCACCTTGCGCTTGATATTCGGTAAGTACCGGAACAAATGCTTGAGAGAATGCGCCCTCAGCAAATAAACGACGCAGGAAGTTGGGGATCTTATTAGCAAAGAAAAAGACATCGGCGCTCGCCCCTGCCCCCATTAAGTTGGCGACCACCACGTCACGGACTAAACCCAACACACGTGACACTAGCGTCATGGTGCTGACAATCAGCCCTGACTTTAGTAATTTTTTACTCACACAAACCTCGAAAAGACAGACAAAACTGCTTAGTCGATGTTTGAATCCACTCTAAGCGCAGTTTTATTAGCATTGGAAAAAAAATGCTGTTAGAATCCCCGCCATCTTAACCGCGAAGACAGCCCAATCCAAAAATTTGTTTGGTTTAGGTGGGTTTTTGCACAAATCAGTTGACATTTGGGTGCAAATAGAGGATATTCCTCGCCCTTAAATTGTCACCGAACTAAGTTTTTGGGAGTTAGACCCTTGGCAAACAGTAAATCTGCTAAGAAGCGCGCTATCCAAGCTGAGAAACGTCGCCAGCACAACGCTAGCCGTCGTTCTATGATGCGCACTTACATGAAGAAAACTATCGCAGCTATCGAAGCTGGCGATAAAGAAGCTGCAACTGCTGCATTCGTTGCAGTTACACCAATCCTAGACCGTATGGCGACTAAAGGTCTTATTCATAAGAATAAAGCTGCTCGTCACAAGTCTCGCTTTGCTGCAGCAATCAAAGCTCTTTAATAGAGAATTGATTCATGCGAAAAAACCGGCCTAGGCCGGTTTTTTTATATCTAAAATTTGTGACAGATTAATTTCACCAAAAAAAGCCAACCCTATCAGGTCAGCTTCTTTGGCTTTCTCAGCAATTAGCTTCTCAAACCAATGCCTTTGGTTACCAAGTAGTGAGCAACAGCATACAAAGCCACCACAAACACACCTAGCACACCAAACGACGTAGTAATCGACACATCCGATACACCTAAGAACCCATAGCGGAATGCATTCACCATGTAGACGATCGGATTAATCTTAGATACACCCTGCCAGAACTCAGGCAACAAGCTGATCGAGTAGAAAACACCGCCCAAGTAAGTTAACGGCGTCAATACAAAGGTCGGGATAATCGAGATATCGTCAAATGTCTTAGCAAATACGGCATTAATCAGACCACCAAGTGAGAACACGACCGAGGTTAAAAATACCGTCGCAACAATCACCCACCAATGCTCGACCTGCAAATCCACAAAGAACAGCGATACAAAGGTGACAATGGCACCAACGGCAAGACCTCGTACCACACCACCCATGACAAAGCCGCCAATGATGACGTAATTCGGTACAGGCGCAACTAACAGCTCTTCGATGTTCTTTTGAAACTTAGAGCTAAAGAAAGAGGAGGCAACGTTCGAGTACGAGTTGGTGATCACCGACATCATGATAAGCCCCGGCACAATATATGCCATGTAGCTAAAGCCGCTCATCTCACCAATGCGAGATCCAATCAAGTTACCGAAAATAATAAAATAGAGTGTCATAGTAATCGCTGGAGGAACTAGGGTTTGTACCCAAATTCGCATAAAGCGATTCACTTCCTTGTATAGCAAACTGCGAAAAGCGGTCCAATAAATCTGATACATATTACTTCTCCTGCTCCGCCACGATATTGACGAACAGCTCTTCCAATCGGTTAGCTTTGTTACGCATCGACAGCACTTTAATGCCCTGCTGACTCAACTGCTCAAACAAATGGTTCAAACCGACCGACTTTTCGATTTCAATTTCTAACGAGTGGTTTTCGAGCCCCACGACTTTCACCCCTTCAAGCTCAGGTGCGGTTTCTACTCCTTCGAGGTCAAGAATGAAGGTTTCAACATGCAGCTTGTTCAGCAAGGACTTCATCGAGGTGTTCTCAATCAACTCTCCTTTGCTGATAATGCCGATATTGCGACATAACATCTCAGCCTCTTCGAGGTAGTGAGTGGTCAAGATGATGGTGATGCCCTGCTCTTTGTTGATCTTTTGCAAGAAATCCCACATCGAGCGGCGCAACTCGATATCAACGCCAGCGGTAGGTTCATCAAGGATAAGCAGTTGGGGTTCATGCATTAATGCACGAGCAATCATCAAGCGGCGTTTCATACCTCCTGAAAGGTTACGAGCGCGTTCGCTGCGTTTTTCCCATAGATCGAGTTGGCTAAGGTACTTCTTAGCCCGCTCTTTAGCCAATGTACGAGGCACACCGTAAAAGCCCGCTTGCTGCAATACGATTTGCTCAACGGTTTCAAATTGGTTGAAGTTAAACTCTTGCGGCACGAGACCTAAGTGTTGTTTGGCAAGCTCCAGTTCTTGATCGATATCGTGACCAAACACTTTCACCTGTCCAGAGGTTTTATTCACCAACGAAGAGATGATACCGATGGTGGTAGATTTGCCGGCTCCATTAGGCCCTAGCAGTGCGTAAAAATCGCCTTTTGAGACATTTAAGCTAATGCCTTTCAAAGCTTCAAAACCACCTGCATAGACTTTACGCAGGTGGTTAATTTCTAAAGCGTTCATAAATGTATTGGCTCTGATTATTATTTATGGGTATCAAATGACGTTAGCACGATTAATTTTCAACCCCTAGCCAATATTTTATTTAAGCGCTTTCTAATTCACCGCCTTTACCGCAGCTTTAAGTGCGTGTGAACGAAACTCAAAGGTATGCGCTTCATCGATAAGTTCTAACACGTGAAACTTCTCAAGCTGGTTACGCGTTTGCATATTTGGACAAAGCAGGAATACCTCAACATTGGCTTCTGTGGCGTCTTTAATAGCGTTTTCCAGCGCTAGGCCTACGGTCACATCCAACATAGGTACGTCAGTAAGGTCGAGTATCATGGCTTGATAATCATTGATGCTCGAGTGTTGCCTTGAAATCGCTTTAGAAACACTGAAAATCATTGGCCCAGATAAGTAGAAGAACAGTACCTTGCCCTCGGCTTGATCCAGAATAGAGCGCTCGCTGTCAGTCAGGGGAACGTCATCATCGTCAGCATCACTGATGGCTTTCACTTGGCGTGCTTGCTCGCGGCTCAAACGCTCGATAATAATGATGTTAGAGATAAATACCCCTAAACCCACAGCAACAATCAAATCGACAAACACTGTCAGTAGCATCACGCCGTACATGATCGCCATGCCTTGCAAGCTCACCTTATGAGCACGTTGAATAAAGCTCCAATCGAGAATATTGAAGCCAACGTAAACAGCGATACCAGCCAATACGGCCATAGGAATAGGCTCGGTTAGGCCACCTGCAACCAATACCACCAGCGCTAACACTAAGGCGCGGATCACCCCTGAGAGTGGAGAGCGAGCACCAACCTGAATATTGGTGACAGTGCCCATCGTTGCACCAGCCCCCGGCAATGCACCGACTAAACCAGATAACATGTTAGCCAAGCCTTGGCCTCGTAACTCTTTGTCCGAATCATGCTCTTTACGAGTCAGTGAGTCACCAATAACAGCGGTAAGCAACGTATCGATGCAGCCCAAAGTACCAAGCACGAGAGCATCGATAATCATGGTAACGAGGGTGTCTGAGGTGAACGTCGGAATAACTAACGAAGGTAAACCCGCAGGAATCTCACCAATACGGCGAATATCATCCGAGCCAAAAAACAGCATAGAAAGCAAAGTCACTGCTACTAAGGCAACCAATTGAGCTGGCACATAGCGGCGATATTTCTTTGGCATTAAGAACAAAATGGCCAGTGTTAGCAATCCCAAGAACAGCTCACCAAAGCTCATATTGGCAACAATATCTGGTAGTGCGCTGAGCATCCCTGTCACACCGCCTGCTGGTGCGGCGTGACCTAATAATGGTGCGAGTTGGAGGATAATAAGGATGACACCAATCCCGGACATAAACCCAGAAATAACACTATAAGGCATTAAAGTGACGTATTTACCGAGCTTGAGTGTCCCGAGCAAGATTTGAAATGCCCCAGCCATCATCACCACGGTAAAAGTCATGGCCATGCCTGTTTCTGGGTATTTTGCCATCATAGTGGTTAAAACGGCGGTCATGATCACCGTCATTGGGCCGGTCGGCTCAGAGATAAGAGTGGAAGAACCACCAAACAGTGAAGCAAACAGCCCCACCATAATTGCCCCCCATAATCCCGCTTCAGCGCCTGCTCCAGATGCAACGCCAAACGCAAGGGCAAGAGGTAAAGAAATTATTGCTGTGGTAACACCACCGAATAGGTCACCTTTCAAATCAACATCAGTAAAACGTTTGCCTATCACTTCCCTGCCTCCGACAAATAAACCGAGCAAATTTACCAGAACAGTCTCATCCAAAAAAGAGATAAAAAGCAAGGCTATATTTACATTCGGTCTAAGCTGGGCAAAAAACCAACTAAATGGACATAATTTTTAACATTAACACCTCAGATGAGTGTTTTTCCTGACAATTTTATTGAGATTGAATTTGTAACATTGTGTATAGTTGGCGTTATCAATTAAGGGGAAGACGATGCCAGAAATCAAACAGCTTTTTGACAATAATGCTCAATGGTCAGAGGCCATCAAGGCCGAACAGCCAGAGTTTTTTGCCCAACTTGAAGACGGACAAAGTCCTGGTTTTCTATGGATTGGCTGCTCTGATAGCCGTGTACCAGCTGAACGTTTAACCGGCCTTTACTCAGGCGAACTGTTCGTGCATCGCAATGTGGCTAACCAAGTGATCCATACCGACCTTAACTGCCTGTCTGTGGTTCAATACGCCGTTGATGTGCTTAAGGTCAAACACATTATCATTTGTGGTCACTATGGTTGTGGTGGGGTTGCCGCTGCGATCGATAATCCGAAACTGGGGCTTATCAACAACTGGCTACTGCACATTCGAGACTACTACCTAAAATACCGTAACGTCATTGACGAGTTGCCAGAAGCACAGCGTGTCGACAAACTTTGTGAAATCAACGTTGCAGAGCAAGTTTACAACCTGGGCAACTCAACCATCATGCAAAGTGCGTGGGAACGTGGGCAAGATGTTGAGATTCACGGTGTGATTTATGGCATTGGCGATGGCAAACTCAAAGAACTTGGTGTTCGTTGTGCAAATGCAACGGAACTCGAAGATAACTACCAAAAAGGTATGTACCAAATTTTGAGTAGCAACCTGCTTAAATAAAGATTCCATAAAAAAATTCCCGCTCACATGAGCGGGAATTTTTTATTCGACGATACCTTACAGCACTATTCTTGAGGCACGACTTTACCGATGTAAGGAAGGTTGCGGTACATCTGAGCGTAATCGATGCCAACACCAACAACAAACTCATCAGGGATCTCAAAACCGATGAACTTTGCGTCCACTTCAACTTCGCGGCGAGATGGCTTATCCAACAAAGTACAGATCTGAATCGAGTTAGGCTCGCGAATTTCTAGAATCTCTCGTACCTTGCTCAACGTGTTGCCGGTATCAATAATATCTTCAACCAACAATACGTCCTTGCCTTTGATGTCATCATCTAGGTCTTTCAAGATACGAACATCACGACTACTTTCCATCGCATTGCCGTAGCTCGATGCCGTCATGAAATCAACGGTGTGGTTAAGGCCAATCTTACGAGTCAAATCCGCCATAAATACGTATGAACCACGTAGCAAGCCGACAAGCACCAAGTTGCTGGTATCTTGGTAATGCTCGGTAATTTGCTTGCCTAGCTCTTCCACGCGCTTTTGAACCTCTTGCTCAGAGATCATCACTTCTACGGTATGTTTCATACTGCTCTCGTTTGATTAATTAGTACGTCTGACAAGTATCCACTAGATTTATAGTCGAGTTGTCACTGATTGAGCGATAGTTTAGCACTCCCTGTACAGGAAGGTTAATTTTTTGCATTGGTTGGATCTTGTGCAAAGAGTGATATTTCTATCATTGACAATTTGATATGCATCATTACACTCATGAGATGTGTTGCAAAATAAAAAAACTCTAGCAGCACTGGCTTAAACTTTCTAATGCTTTGAAAGCTAAGAAAGAATTATAAATAACAACGTTGGCAAGGAAACCTATCTATGGATACTGTAAAGAAGCGTCCACGCACGCGCCTGTCTCCACAAAAGCGTAAAGAACAGCTACTGGATATCGCAATTGAAGTATTTGCTCGTCGTGGCATCGGCCGTGGCGGTCACGCAGATATTGCTGAAATTGCTCAAGTATCGGTGGCAACCGTGTTTAATTACTTTCAAACTCGTGAAGATCTCGTCGATGAAGTCTTAGGACAAGTCGAAAATCACTACCACGCATTCGTCAGTGAAAACATTGATCCCGATTCTAGCGCTGAATCTAATCTCGACCATTTCACTACCCAAGTGATTAACGCCGCACTAGCTGGAGAAAACTGGCTCAAAGTTTGGTTTGAATGGAGCAGCTCAACACGTGAAGAAGTATGGCCGCTGTTCTTGAGCTGTAACGAAAACAGCCGCAAACGTCTTGAAGCTATGTTTGAAAGTGCACAGAATCGTGGTGAAGTGTGTGATAAGCACGAACCTTCAGTGCTTACTCACATGCTACACGGTATCTGTTACTCGCTGTTTGTACAAGCAAATCGCAATCCAGATTCAGCATATCTAAATCAAGTGAAGCAAAGCTTCCTTGCGATGCTGTGCATCTACCAAGACCGAAAATAAACGGTTTTCGTCACTGATTTTGAAAAAGCTTGAATCAATTTCGAGCTTTTTTTTATTTCTCCAAATTCTCTCCTATATTGAAAGTACAACGACAAAAAAGGAGAACACAATGAGTCAGAAGGCCCTAATCTCACGTCTCAATGAACTGCCAAGATTACAAAAAGTTCTGCAAGAATTGTTAGATATGGTGAATCAGGATGATGTCGATTTTAAGCAACTATCTAATAAGATGAGCATGGAACAAGTGCTCAGCGCTCGTCTGCTGCGTATGGCTAACTCTGCGTATTTTGGTGGTAGTCAGTCGGTATCATCGGTCAATGATGCCATTATTCGCGTCGGCAGTGGCCCGGTACGAACCTTAGTAGTGGCATCAGTGTTATCGAGTGCTTTTCCAAAAATCCCAACCCTAAACCTTGATGAATACTGGAGTGATACCTTTGAGGTCGCTGTCATCGCAGGTAAATTAGGCGAGCAATCTGGCCTTGATGGCAATGAAGTCTTCACCACGGCAATCTTGCACAATATTGGCGAGCTGATGATCCATACCTTGGTACCAGATGAAGCCCAAGCCATCGCACAACGCGCATTGCAGGGAGAAGATGTCTATGAAGTGCAGCGTGAGTTGCTTGAGTGTACCTCGCCTGAACTGGGTGCCATCCTCGCCAAGACTTGGCGTTTTCCATCTGAAATGGTTGATGCAATTCAACATTACCCAGATCCAAGCCAAGCGGAACAATCGCAAAAACTGGCCACTGTTCTGCACTTTGCCACCGACATTCACAAGCAGTGGGATGAACAGCAGGACGAGAAATCTAAAGCTATGTTTATAGCAGAACATGATGATGCAAGAGTGCTGCACATTTCGGCGGCATTTGGTGAGACTATTGAGTCGGTTCGAGGCAATGGAAAGGAACTGGCCAGCCAGATGGCGGCTTAAACCATCTACTTATCAAGGCTAAAAACGAAAAAAGGCGCTGAAACAGCGCCTTTTTAATAGTTTAAGCAATCAGATTATTTCTTTTTCTTTGCTTTCGGGTTTGGAAGGTCAGTGACTGTACCTTCAAACACTTCTGCCGCAAGACCTACTGATTCGTGTAGGGTTGGGTGAGCGTGGATAGTCAGAGCGATATCTTCCGCATCACAACCCATCTCGATAGCAAGACCGATTTCACCCAGCAGTTCACCACCGTTAGTACCAACGATCGCACCACCAATCACACGGTGAGACTCTTTATCGAAAATAAGCTTAGTCATACCATCAGCACAGTCAGATGCGATAGCACGGCCAGATGCAGCCCAAGGGAATGTCGCAACTTCGTAGTTTAGACCTTCTTCTTTCGCTTCTTTCTCTGTCTTACCTACCCAAGCAACCTCTGGCTCAGTGTATGCAATTGATGGAATAACTTTCGGGTCGAAGTAGTGTTTCTTACCAGAGATAACTTCAGCCGCTACGTGACCTTCATGCACACCTTTGTGAGCCAACATTGGTTGGCCAACGATATCACCGATTGCGTGAATGTGTTCAACGTTAGTACGCATCTGCTTATCAACGTTAATGAAACCACGCTCATCAACCTCGATACCTGCTTTTTCTGCATCGATAAGCTTACCGTTTGGTACACGGCCGATAGCAACAAGAACAGCGTCGTAACGCTCAGCTTCTGCTGGTGCTTTTTTGCCTTCCATAGAAACGTAGATACCATCTTCTTTCGCTTCTACTGCTGTCACCTTAGTCTCAAGCATCAAGTTGAACTTGTTCTTAATACGCTTGGTGTAAACTTTAACGATGTCTTTATCCGCTGCTGGGATCACTTGATCGAACATCTCAACAACGTCAACTTTAGAACCTAGTGAGTGGTAAACCGTACCCATTTCAAGACCGATGATACCGCCACCCATGATAAGTAGTTTCTCAGGAACTTCTTTCAGCTCTAGCGCATCCGTTGAATCCCAAATACGTGGGTCTTCATGTGGAATAAACGGTAGCTTGATCGGGCGAGAACCCGCAGCAACGATAGCGTTGTCAAAGTTAACAACTGTTGTACCGTCTTCACCTTCAACTTGGATAGAGTTAGGACCTGTGAATTTACCGTAACCGTTGATTACGTTAACTTTACGCATCTTAGCCATACCGCCAAGACCGCCAGTCAGTTGGTTTACAACTTTTTCTTTCCAGATACGGATCTTGTTGATGTCAGTTTGAGGTTCACCGAACACAACACCATGGTCTGCCATCGCTTTCGCTTCTTCGATAACTTTCGATACGTGAAGCAGTGCTTTTGATGGGATACAACCCACGTTTAGACACACACCACCAAGAGTGCTGTAACGTTCTACTAGTACGGTTTCAAGACCTAAATCTGCACAACGGAATGCAGCTGAGTAACCAGCAGGACCAGAACCAAGTACAACAACTTGGGCTTTAATTTCTTTGCTCATTTTGACCTCTTGTAGTCATTATCCCTAACAGGCTGAGTGGGTATGGAGTTGTATTTATATTCAAACCGTCAACAGTTTACAGAGATGTTAAAGGTGTGAAAAGTAATTCCATTTAGCCTGTGAGCCAGCCAACAATTCAATTGAGTAATCCGGTGAATTGTCAGGGTATTCATCTAAATAAAGGCGGCTAAATAGCCGCCTCAGATTTTATTGCGATTACAGAACCAGACGACGGATATCGCTTAGACAGCCGTTTAGGTAAGTAATGAAACGTGCACCTTCTGCACCGTCAATCACACGGTGGTCGTATGAAAGTGATAGTGGAAGCTGTAGACGTGGTTCAAACTCTTTACCGTTCCACACAGGTTTCATCTCAGACTTAGATACGCCTAAGATACCAACTTCTGGTGCATTCACGATTGGAGTAAACGCTGTACCACCGATGCCACCTAGGCTTGAGATGGTGAAACAGCCGCCTTGCATGTCTGCCGCTGTTAGCTTACCAGCACGTGCTTTCTTAGAAACTTCCATTAGCTCCGCAGAAAGCTCGTAGATACCTTTCTTGTTCACATCTTTGAACACTGGTACTACAAGGCCGTTTGGCGTATCAACAGCGATACCCACGTTGACGTATTTCTTAAGGATAATGCTTTCGCCATCCTCAGAAAGAGAAGAGTTAAACGCTGGGAATGCCTCAAGAGCTTTTGCAACAGCTTTCATGATGAACACAAGTGGAGTGATCTTCATGCCTGAATCTTTCTTCGCTTCGATAGCATTCTGTTCTTTACGGAACGCTTCTAGCGCAGTGATATCTGCGTTATCCCACTGTGTAACGTGTGGGATCATTACCCAGTTACGGTGCAGGTTGGCACCAGAAATTTTCTTAATCTTAGAAAGCTTCTGAACTTCAGTTTCACCGAACTTGCTGAAGTCAACTTTAGGCCATGGAAGTAGACCAAGAGCACTGCCGTCACCTTTACCAGATGCCGCTGCTGCCGCACCAGACTCTAGGCGCTTAAGCGCTTCCTTCACGTAAGACTGTACGTCTTCTTTCAGGATACGGCTCTTACGACCAGTACCTTTCACCTTAGATAGGTTAACGCCAAACTCGCGAGCTAGACGGCGTACCACTGGTGATGCGTGAGCGTAATCGTTGTTCTCTTGGAAGTCATTCGCTGCTGGTGCTGCTGCCGAAGCTTCTTTTGCTGCTGGCGCAGAAGGTGCTGGTACCGCAGATGGAGCAGGAGCTGCTGCAACCGGAGCTGCCGCTGGTGCTTCACCTTGGGTTTCAAACACCATGATTAGTGAGCCAGTAGTCACCTTATCGCCTTCGGCAATTTTGATTTCTTTTACTGTGCCCGCAAATGGTGCCGGAACTTCCATTGAAGCCTTATCGCCTTCAACCGTGATTAGCGATTGCTCTTCTTCAACACTGTCACCGACAGAAACCATGATTTCGGTTACTTCAACTTCATCGCCACCAATATCAGGAACGTTTACTTCTTTTCGGTCCGGCGTTCCGGCAACAGATGCTGCTGGAGCTGCCGCCGCCGGAGCTTCGGCTACAGGTGCTGCTGCGCCTGAACCTGCTACCTCGAATACCATGATTAACGAGCCAGTTGTTACTTTATCGCCAGCCGCAACTTTGATCTCTTTTAGAGTACCCGCAAACGGCGCAGGTACTTCCATAGAAGCTTTGTCGCCTTCGACCGTTAGAAGAGATTGCTCTTCTTCAATGCTGTCGCCAATCGCTACCATGATCTCGGTAACTTCAACTTCGTCGCCGCCGATATCAGGTACATGAACTTCTTTTAGTTCTGCTGCAGCTGGTGCTGGTGCCGCCACTGGTGCAGCTTCTGCCGCAGGAGCAGGCGCCGCAGCACCCGCCTCACTTTCAAAAACCATAATCAAAGAACCAGTAGAAACCGTGTCGCCTTCCGCAACTTTGATTTCTTTAACGATGCCCGCTTGAGATGCAGGAACTTCCATAGAAGCTTTATCGCCTTCCACTGTGATCAGTGACTGCTCTTCTTCAACCTTGTCGCCAACGCTTACAAGGATCTCAGTAACTTCAACCTCATCCGCACCGATGTCAGGTACATTAATTTCGATTGCCATTGCTTATTTACCTTCTAAATTATGCGTATAGCGGGTTAATTTTATCTGCGTCGATGTCGAACTTCTTGATTGCTTCCGCAATCACAGATTTCTCAACATCACCACGCTTAGCCAGTTCAGTTAGCGCAGCTACCACTACATAACCTGCGTTCACTTCGAAGTGACGACGTAGGTTTTCACGGCTGTCTGAGCGACCGAAGCCATCCGTACCAAGAACCTTGAATGATTCAGCAGGGATGAATGCACGTACCTGCTCTGCGTAGTTCTTCATGTAGTCGGTTGCTGCGATTGCAGGCTCTGTACCCATCACTTGTGTGATGTAAGGTACTTGCTGCTCAGCTTCTGGGTGTAGCATGTTGAAACGCTCAACTTCTTGACCATCACGTGTCACTTCGTTGAATGAAGTTACTGAGTAGATGTCAGAAGCGATACCGTAATCGTCGCTAAGGATCTGAGCGGCTTTACGTACTTCGTTCATGATAGTACCCGAGCTCATTAGCTGAACCTTGCCTTTCTCGCCTGCATAAGTTTCTAGCTTGTAGATACCCTTACGGATGCCTTCTTCAGCGCCTTCTGGCATTGCTGGCATTGCGTAGTTTTCGTTCATCAGCGTTAGGTAGTAGAACACATTCTCTTGGTTCTCACCGTACATGCGACGGATACCGTCTTGCATGATTACTGCAACTTCATATGCGAACGTTGGGTCGTAAGAGATACAGTTAGGAACCGTACCTGCCATGATGTGCGAGTGACCATCTTCGTGCTGTAGACCTTCACCGTTTAGAGTCGTACGGCCGGCTGTTGCACCTAGTAGGAAACCACGAGCTTGTTGGTCACCTGCCATCCACGCCATGTCGCCTACACGTTGGAAGCCAAACATTGAGTAGTAGATGTAGAACGGGATCATAGGTAGGTCGTTAGTCGAGTATGAAGTTGCCGCTGCAACCCATGAAGACATAGCACCTAGCTCGTTGATACCTTCTTGTAGAACCTGACCTGAAGTTGCTTCTTTGTAGTAAGAAACGATGTCACGGTCTTGTGGCGTGTAGTTCTGGCCATGCGGGTTGTAAATACCGATTTGACGGAATAGACCTTCCATACCGAAGGTACGCGCTTCATCTGCGATGATTGGAACCACGTTTTTGCCGATGTTCTTGTTCTTCAGTAGTACGTTTAGTGCACGTACAAACGCCATCGTAGTCGAGATATCACGCTTTTGCTCTTCTAGCAGTGGCTTGAACTCTTCTACTTCTGGAGTGATAAACTCTTGAGTAAAGTTAGGTAGACGCTGAGGCGTGTAACCTTTTAGCGCTTTACGACGAGCGTGTAGGTATTCGTACTCTTTTGAACCTTCTTCCAACTTCAAGTAAGGAAGTTCTTTCACTTTCTCGTCAGATAGGATGTCTTGAAGACCTAGACGATCACGTAGGTGTAGTACGTGCGTCATATCCATCTTCTTAACTTGGTGTGCGATGTTCTTACCTTCCGCCGCTTCACCCATGCCGTAACCTTTAACCGTCTTAGCTAGGATCACAGTTGGACGACCTTTGGTCTCTTCTGCGTTTTTGTATGCAGCGTAAAGCTTAGAAGACTCATGACCACCACGCTTAAGAGCGAAGATTTCGTCGTCTGTCATATCAGCAACAAGTGCTGCTGTTTCTGGGTACTTGCCAAAGAAGTGCTCACGTACGTATGCGCCATCTTTTGCTTTAAATGTTTGGTAGTCACCATCGATAGTTTCGTTCATTAGCTGAAGAAGCTTACCTGTAGTGTCTTTTGCTAGTAGAGAGTCCCAGTTGTTACCCCAGATAACTTTAACTACGTTCCAACCTGCACCTTTAAATAGACCTTCAAGCTCTTGAATGATCTTGCCGTTACCCATTACTGGGCCGTCTAGACGCTGTAGGTTACAGTTGATTAGGAAACATAGGTTGTCTAGTTTCTCACGCGCTGCGAAAGAAATTGCGCCACGTGATTCTGGCTCATCCATCTCACCGTCACCTAGGAAGGCATATACGCGCTGCTCAGACGTGTCTTTCATGCCACGACCATCTAGGTACTTAAGGAAACGAGCTTGGTAGATCGCAGAGATCGGGCCTAGACCCATAGAAACCGTTGGGAACTGCCAGAACTCAGGCATCAGTTTCGGGTGCGGGTATGAAGGGATACCTTTACCGTCTACTTCTTGACGGAAGTTATCTAGCTGCTCTTCTGTCAAACGACCTTCAACGAAAGCACGAGAGTAGATACCTGGAGAGATATGACCTTGGTAGTAAACCAAATCGCCACCGTCCTTCTCGTTTGGCGCACGGAAGAAGTGGTTGAAACACGTTTCGTAGAATGCTGCAGAAGACTGGAAAGACGCCATGTGGCCGCCTAGCTCTAGGTCTTTCTTCGACGCACGTAGAACGATCATGATTGCATTCCAGCGAATGATAGAACGAATGCGACGCTCTAGTGTGGTATCACCTGGGTATGCTGGCTCTTGATCAGCTGGGATGGTGTTGATGTAGTTAGTAGTAATACCGGTTGGCATATCTACCCCATCAAGACGAGCTTTGTCTAGAACTTGCTCAAGTAAGAACTGTGCACGCTCGACACCTTCTTCACGTACCACTGACTCAAGTGCTTGTAGCCATTCTTGAGTTTCCAGTGCATCAACGTCATGTTTCATGACTTCAGACATGGCGATCTATCCTTTTGTTAGTTGGATCTACTAAACAAACAAAGGTCGTTATGACTCTTTGCCTTGCTGGATTCGACGTAGAGAGCGCTCTCTACGACTCTCTTCTCGGGTCAAATCCAACAATGTTTCTTCGATGTAAGCTAAGTGCGATTGCGACATTTCTCGCGCCTCTTCAGGCTGACCAGAAATAATTGCAGTCACGATATTAGCTCGGTGTTTACTGACTTTTTCCACCACATCAGAGCGGCGGTGCAATAGTTTTAAGTTTTGTAATACGTTTTGCTCAAGCAATGGAGATAGGCTGCGCACGATATGAAGCAACACCACATTATGGGCAGCTTCGGTTAATGCGATAAGAAGTGCCATAACAGCAGCCGCTTCGTTCTCTACATTGCTTTGTGCTTGAGCATCATCAATTTGCTCAAGACACTGCTGAATTCTTTCAAAATCTTCGTCGGTACCGCGAAGGGCTGCAAAGTAAGCGCTCAAGCCTTCTAATGCGTGGCGAGCTTCCAACAAATCCAGTTGGGTTTCAGAATGCGTTGACAATAAATCTAGCAGAGGATCAGAGAAACTCTTCCAAAGGCTCTCACTGACAAACGTGCCTCCGCCCTGCTTACGGGTGAGTAGGCGTTTAGCCTCCAAACGTTGAATCGCTTCTCGGATAGATGGACGTGACACGTCAAATTGCTTAGCCAGCTCACGCTCAGGTGGGAGCTGTTGGCCAGGTGACAGTGTTCCTTCCAGTATCAGCCGCTCCAACTCTTGTTCAATCACGTCGGAAAGCTTTGGCTGACGAATCCTTTGATAAGCCATACTTATTGTTCTTCTTCTGTTGTTCTATTTACTTGCAGTCAATTGGTATTACCAATTTCAAGATGGACAGAAAAATAACACAATTAAAACACCACTGTCTAGTGAAAACTTGATTCAAATCATAGAACCAGCCACCCCGTAAAGAGCTGATAACATTTGCACACTAAAACAGCTAACTAATGGTCTTACCAATTTTTAATTATGCACATAAAAATTTATTTCGATGTTAAAAATAAATCGAGCAAAGGAAAAATTGGTAAACAAAGGCACATGAGTAATGTGCCTGAATACAATCACTTAAGAAGAGAACGGTAAAATGGCCAATCAAAGGTTAGGCCTGGATCGCTTTTTCGCAGCGGAGAAATGAACTGGTGACCAGTAATTCGGGATGGGGAAATTTTATCGTAACGAGACATCAACAATTGGCTCAGTTTGGCCAATGCAAGGTATTGCGATGGGGTATAAGCATCAAATTCACTGCCTTCTAATTCAATGCCAATAGAGTAGTCATTGCACCTATCACGCCCAGCAAAAGAAGAAATACCGGCATGCCACGCTCGCTTATCGAATGGCACGAACTGGATGATCTCTCCATCTCGTCGAATCAAACAGTGAGCAGAAACACGCATTTTTTCAATCACCTTGAAAAAAGCGTGCCTATTCGGGTCAAGTGTTCCCGTAAAAAAGGCCTCGATATCCTCACTGCCGTATTCAAACGGCGGCAGACTAATGTGGTGTATCACTAACAGTGAGATATCGTCACTGTCGGGCCGCAAATCACAATGACTTGAAGGCACCTGACGAACCTCACTCAAGAGGTGGTTATCGTCTATCTTCATACATTATCGTTCTTCATAGACCAGAGTTAAAATTAAATAAAATCGGTTATGGTAATTATACCCATTTCACAGGGGAGAAAAATTGCGATAATTGATGCTGAATTTCTTGCGCTGCAAGAGTATGATGCCCCTCTCAAGTCAACCTAGTATGCTGAACAGAATGAAAGACACTCATAACAGTCAAGCACGTCTTGACTACTTAAAGGAACAACTTCCACACGAAATCACTCGCGCTGTTGCCGATACTTTGCGTGAGGATCTGGGTGGCACTTTGGATGCCAATGATGATATCACTGCGCAGCTGATTGCGGCAGACACTCAAGGTGTTGCAACCATCATTACCCGTGAGCACGGTATTTTTTGTGGCCAAGCATGGGCTGATGAAGTCTTCAAGCAACTAGGTGGCGAAGCCTCTATCGAATGGCACGTGCAAGATGGTGATGCGGTAGAGCCAAATCAAACACTGTGCACACTGACTGGCCCTGCTCGTATCTTGCTCACTGGTGAGCGCAATGCGATGAACTTTATTCAGACCTTGTCTGGTGTGGCGACTATTACCTCTCACTACGCTAAAGAGCTAGAAGGCACTGAGTGTCGACTGCTCGATACTCGTAAAACCATTCCAGGTCTGCGCAGCGCTCTAAAATACGCTGTAGCTTGTGGTGGTGGTTACAACCATCGCATTGGTGTGTTTGACGCATACCTAATCAAAGAAAACCACATCATTGCTTGTGGTGGCATTACCAAAGCGATCGAAACAGCGAAAGCTCTAAATCCGGGTAAACCTGTAGAAGTAGAAACCGAGAGCTTGGAAGAGCTTCAGCAAGCGATCGATGCGGGTGCGGACATCATCATGCTGGATAACTTCACCACAGATATGATGCGTGAAGCCGTAGAAATTAACCAGGGCAGAGCAGCGCTGGAAAACTCTGGTAACGTCACCCTAGACACCATTCGTGAGTATGCGATGACAGGAGTGGATTACATCTCGGTAGGCGCTTTAACCAAGCACCTAAAAGCGCTCGACTTATCGATGCGCTTTAAGTAACTCAAACTATTTTGATGAAGGAGGCAATTGCCTCCTTTTTTGTCTAATATATTGAATCGCATACTTTAAATTTGAGATGCGTCGAACCACCCCTGCAACATTACGCAAGCCAACGCGTAAAAATTCAAACTGACTCCCTAGCTGAAAAACTTCCTATATAGCTGATTTCTTAGGTTTCTTATGCTGGCTAAGTAAACCAACTTATGGAGAAAGTGATGAAAAAACAACAGGGCTTTACACTGATTGAATTGATGATTGTTGTGGCGGTGATTGGCGTATTGGCGATGGTAGCTGTACCGCAATATCAAAAATACGTTGGCAAATCAGAAGCAGCTAGTGCTTTAGCTTCTATTACCGGCCTAAGAACAAATGTTGAAACTTATGTAATTGATAACGGAGCATTTCCAGCAAACTCTGCCGCTGTAGCGATTCCAACCATTACAGGGGCAACAATTTCATTTCAAAGCATCAGCGGCGCTGGGGGCACAATTCAATATCTGTTCAGCAGCTCTGGCAATAGTGCAAATGTTAACGGTAAAAAAGTTAACCTAATTAGAACTGGTGATGGGAACTGGAGCTGTAGCTCTGATATCAATGACACTGACATTGAGCCTAAAGGTTGTAGTTAACTGATGCCCAACACTCTCGCTCTAGTGTTGAACCATGCTAAGTTGCTGAATGATCAGCAACTTAGCTCAATCATCGAATATGCGAGCTCATCAAAACGTAGTATTTTCTCTAGCATAGTAGATCTATCTATTTTTACATCGGAGCAGTTACTACAGCATATTTCTGTTCTACATGGCCTACCCATAGTAGCCATAGATCCTGAAACTAGCTTTGCACTCAGTAACCAACTTCTCCTATCAAAGTTGGTCATTGAGCATCAAGCTCTTCCAATATCACTTTCGAATGGTAACCTTTGTATTGTGGTCAGCGACCCTACAAATAATGAAATTGAAAGTGATTTTGCGTTTGCATCTGGCTGCAGTATTACTTTATCTCTAGCTGATGAAGCAGATATACAAGCTAAAATACGCCAACTCTTCGGAACTCAAATTGAAGGGGAGCATCAATTTCATCAAGAGATATCTTCTGAAGAATTAGGTGAGTTTTCTTCCCAAGCAAGTATTGAAGAGTCACAGCAGCCAATAACTCAATTAGACAACGCCCCAGTCAGCCGCTTCATCCACCAAGTCATCACCGACGCCATCCGCAAAGGTGCATCTGACATTCATTTCGAGCCGTTCGAAAAGCACTACCAAGTTCGGATTCGTTGTGATGGTCTATTGCACGCCGCCCACGCTCCCCCACCTGCGCTAGCGGGGCGACTTGCTGCACGGCTGAAGATCCTTTCCAACCTAGATATTGCTGAAAAACGTCTGCCGCAAGATGGACGTATTAAGCTGCAGTTAGGGACGGACAAGTCGGTTGATATTCGCCTCTCAACCATGCCGACCTTATGGGGTGAAAAGGTGGTGCTGCGAATTCTTGACAGCTCCCAAGTCAGCCTCAAACTTGAAGACCTAGGTTTAAATACCAACCAATACCAAAATGTTCAGCAAGCCTTGAGTCGCCCGCAAGGGATGATACTGGTGACAGGCCCTACAGGCAGCGGTAAAACTATTACGCTTTATAGTAGTTTGAACTTACTCAACACCCAATCTCGCAACATTTCCACCGCCGAAGACCCCATTGAAATCAACTTACCGGGTATCAACCAGTTACAAGTTGAACCCAAGATTGGTCTACATTTCTCAACCGCATTAAAAGCCTTTCTACGCCAAGACCCAGATGTGGTCATGGTGGGGGAAATACGTGATTTTGAAACAGCAGAAATTGCGATAAAAGCGTCGCAAACAGGTCACTTAGTGCTTTCAACACTTCACACCAATTCAGCGCTTGAGACCATTCTTCGCCTCAAGAACATGGGCATCGAGGGTTATCATATTGCCGCTTCACTCAGCCTGATAATCGCTCAACGCTTAGTGCGAAAACTTTGCCGCACTTGCCGAGTGGTGGATAACCAACACTATCCAGAACTACCTACTGATCGGCCCGTCATCTATACCCATTCAGAGCAAGGTTGCCCTGAGTGTAACGGTGGGTATCGAGGTCGAACGGGCGTTTTTGAGGTGCTGACTTTTAATGAAGCGATTAAAAACGCCATCGCATCTGATGCTCATGCTGCCGACTTAAAACAGCTCACACAAGAAAACCAAATGTGCTCCCTTGCCGAGTCTGGTTACGACAAGCTGATACAAGGCATCACCAGCTATCAAGAGCTCAAACGAGTGCTCTATATCTAGGAGGTTAATGGTGAGAGAAAAGCAAAAAATGCGCAGCTTTCGCTGGCAAGGAATAAATTCTGCGGGCAAAAAGGTGTCTGGAGAGTGTTTGTGTTTTAGTGAACACGAAGTGCGAATCCAGCTTTCAGAACAAAAAATTCAGCTACGTAAATTGCGTAAGAAAAACCTCTCTAGCTTTAGCCAGCTGAGTCATCGAGTGAAGGCCAAAGACATCATGCTGTTTACTCGCCAAATGGCGACTATGTTGGCCACCGGAATATCATTAGTGCAAGCGCTTGATCTTATTGCCGATAGTCACCACAAAGCAGAAATGAAAAACCTGCTCAGGAAGCTAAGACGAGCCGTTGAAGCTGGTACGCCAATCTCTAAAGCCATGCGAACCTCCAGCCCATTTTTTGACAGTTTTTACGTTGATATGCTCAAAACCGGAGAACAAACAGGTAACCTATCCAAAGCGTTTGAACGTCTTGCTGAATACTTAGAAAAGAGCGCCCAACTTAAGGCCAAAGTGATAAAAGCGATGATCTACCCTGCGATGGTGATGCTCGCAGCTATTGGCGTCACTTACCTAATGCTCACCATGGTGATCCCAGAGTTCGAAAAAATGTTCACTAACATGAATGCAACCCTGCCATGGTTTACCGAGAAAATCTTAACGCTGTCACATTGGGTCCAAAGTTACGGTGCTTATCTTTTACTCGGATTAATTATCACCATATTAGGCACGAAAAAAGCCTGCCAACAATGGTCTGATTTTCATCATGGGTTAAGCAAGTTGAGCTTTAGACTGCCAATCTTTGGCGATGTGATGATCAAGGCTTCAATAGCAAAATTTGCCCGCACACTCGCCACCAGCTTTACCGCAGGCGTGCCGATTTTAACTGGTCTACAAAGCAGTGCTCGAACCGCAAACAACCCAGTGTTCTATCGAGCCTTGCAGCAAGTACACCAAGAAACCGCAGCAGGCACGCCCTTTTATTTAGCGATACGCCATTGTGGTGCCTTTCCTAAACTGGTTGAACAGATGGTGATGATTGGAGAAACCTCTGGTCAGTTGGATGATATGCTCAACAAAGTGGCCAACCTCTATGAAGATCAGGTCGATGATACTGTCGATAACTTAGGCAAACTTCTCGAACCGCTTATCATCATGGTATTAGGTGGATTAGTTGGAGGCCTAGTGGTCGCAATGTATCTGCCGATATTTAACTTAATGAATGTATTAGGCTAAAATAGTTTTTTTACCCAATTTTGAGCACCCATGGCTGCGTTTGATATTTACCCTTGGCTTTACCCCCTCTTTGCTGGTCTATTTGGCTTAATCATCGGCAGCTTCCTTAATGTGGTGATCCTTCGCTTACCTGTCATGATGGAGCACGGTTGGAAAAAAGAGTTCTCCGAAACCTTTCCAGAGCTTTGCCCTGACCCAAAACTACCTGAGCAACCATACAATCTCAGCACGCCTCGCTCTCATTGTCCGAGCTGTAAAACACCGGTTCGGGCCATAGATAACATTCCAGTCATTAGCTGGTTATTGCTCAAAGGAAAATGTCGTAAGTGCCAAACTAAAATAAGCTGGCGCTACCCAGCTATTGAGCTGCTCACCGCAATCACTTGTGCGACCGTCGCGGCCACATTTCCTCTTAGCTATTTCAGCATTGCACTGCTCTTTTTTACCTTTGTGTTAATCACTGCCACCTTCATTGATTTAGATACATTACTGCTGCCAGATCAACTGACACTGCCACTCACTTGGGCAGGCATCGCACTCGCTCTTAGTGGGGTATCTCCAGTGACACTACAAGATTCAGTGATTGGTGCGATGGCAGGTTACGTCAGTTTATGGAGTGTCTACTGGCTGTTTAAGGTCATCACGGGCAAAGAAGGCATGGGTTATGGTGATTTTAAGCTACTGGCCGCTCTTGGTGCATGGCTCGGCTGGCAAAGCCTGCCAATGATCATCTTGCTCTCCTCACTTGTAGGCGTCGTATTTGGATTAATTCAATTACGTTTGCAGAAGAAAGGAATTGAGCAGGCGTTTCCCTTTGGCCCGTACCTCGCCATTGCTGGCTGGTGCTCACTAATATTTGGCGAGCATATTCTAGGCTGGTACTTTGCTTACCTTGTGGGAGTCTAATCATGGCAAAGCCATTTATTGTCGGATTAACTGGCGGTATCGCCAGCGGTAAAACCACGGTCGCCAATTTGTTTGCTGAGCGCTATGGCATCGACTTAATTGATGCTGATATTGTCGCCCGTGAAGTAGTCGAACCCGGAAGTGAAGGGCTCAAACAAATCGCGGCTCACTTTGGTCCGGACGTGATTCAAACCGATGGCAACTTAGACCGAGCTAAACTGCGGGAGTGTATTTTCTCCGACCCCGAGCAAAAAACATGGCTAAATGCTTTGCTGCACCCAATGATCCGTCAACGAATGCAAGAACAGATGGCGCAGGTGAGCTCGCCTTATGGTTTGTTGGTTGTTCCATTGCTGATTGAAAATGACCTGACCTCTATGACAGATCGAGTGTTAGTGGTTGACGTGGATCGCAAACTACAGCTGCAACGAACCATGCAACGTGATAATGTATCCGCCGAGCAAGTCAAAGCCATTCTCGCTTCACAATGTAGCCGTGAGCAACGCTTGGCAAAAGCCGATGACGTGATCACCAACCAAGGCTCAAGTGAGCAGCTTGTGACTCAAATCGAAAAATTACACCAGAATTATCTAGAATATTGCCGCTAAATTGGTTGAAATAACCTAAAGCGGATACGATCGAAGAAGGCTTTCACCCAACTATGTTGACGCACAAGTTTGAACATCCTCTCAATGAGAAAACCCGGATCTACCTTCGTGTGGAGTCGTTGTTGCGTCAAATGAACCACGCTTCTGAGCAAGTCGATAGTATGCACTATCAGCTCTTCTTTCGACCTATGTTTGACCTGCTCGATATCTTCGAACAGATTCAGCTAAAATCTGAGCTTGCCAAAGATCTTGAGAAGCAACGCTTGGCCTATAAATCTTGGCTAAATGTTGAGGGTGTCGATCAATCAACACTGCAAGGTCTGCTTAACAATATCGATGTAGTACACAAAGAGTTGATGTCAGCACCACGATTTGGCATTGCTTTGAAAGAAGACCGCCTGTTGAGCACGATTCGCCAGCGTTTTGGCTTACCCGGTGGCTCTTGCTGCTTTGATTTGCCCTCTTTGCATTACTGGCTGCATCAAAATGAAAACGCACGATTAGCAGATATTGAGCGCTGGCTGACTAGCCTTCGTCCATTGACGAATGCGCTGCACTTGTGGCTGAAGCTGTGCCGTGAAACTGGCTTTGAAAAAGCCCAGATTGCTCGCGCAGGTTTTTTCCAAAGCGACGCCGAAGAAGCCAATATCTTACGTCTTTCGATCCCATTGGATTATGGTGTATACCCGATGATTTCAGGCCATAAGAATCGCTTTGCCATCAAATTTATTGATTTTGAAACGGGCCAAGCCTTTTCAAATGACGTTGAGTTCCAACTAGCTATCTGTAATTAGAAATTATGACCAAAGTGACTACTGTAAAATGCCCTACCTGCCAAGAAGCCGTTGTATGGGGTGAGCAAAGCCCATACCGCCCATTTTGCAGCAAAAAATGCCAATTGATCGATTTTGGTGAATGGGCAGAAGAAGAGAAATCGATTCCCGGCGCCCCAGATATGTCGGATTCGGATGGGTGGTCGGAAGACAATTATTAACGGCGAACGGCGAACGGCGAACGGCGAACGGCGAAAGTTTATATTAGCCCAACCTGTGTCAATCTCTTTCGCCCTTAACGCAAGTGTCCGTTAGCCGTTAAACCGATTACCGCTAGTCCTTCACCCATTCAAACAATTCCTTAATCACCGGCGCATTCGCTTCTGGAAACTCATATTCTTCCAGTTCATCAAGAGCAATCCACTTCGCTTCTTGACCTTCTTTGCCATGCGGTTCTCCGGCAAACTGCGTGACCACAAAAAAATCAAATGCCAGCGACTTGTCTGGGTAGTCATGATTTAGACTGATCAGCGATGTAATTTCTTGAACCTCGATGCCAACCTCCTCGTGAAGCTCACGAATGCTCGCTTGCTCAGCGGTTTCACCACTTTCGACTCCACCCCCAGGAAACTCCCAGAAGCCCGCTTTATGCTTTTTAGCAGGGCGTTTAGCGATAAATACGTTTTGCTTAGCGCTGTCCAAGATCACCGCAGCAGAGATATGAATTCTTTCCATTGATTATGCTATTCCAGAATAACTGATAAGTTGCTAGTTTAATAAGAAGATTGGATATCAGGTGACGCAACAAACCTCACCAAAGGTGAGCCCGCTCTCCCCCTTTACCCTTTTACCCTTAGCGCCAGCGTCCGTTAGCGCCAGCGTCCGGCCGTTAAAAAAAGAGCCGCATCAGCGGCTCATTTCACTATCTTAAATTTTCCCGTGACACTGTTTGTATTTCTTACCAGAACCACAAGGACACGGCTCATTTCGGCCAACTTTGCGTTCTTCACGCTGAATTGGTCGCTGCTGAGCATCAGCTTCTTCACCATCAGCCAGTTGGTTTTCTGGGCTCTGGTGGTTAAGCTGTTGGCGACGAGCGGCCTCTTCTGCCTGTGCACGGCGCTGAGCTTCCATGCGCTCAACTTCTTCTTGCTGCTGAACGCGTACTTTACTCAAAATGGTAATCACATCCATCTTAAGCGCCTCTAGAAGCTCCTGGAACAGCTCAAACGACTCACGCTTGTACTCTTGTTTCGGGTTTTTCTGAGCGTAACCACGCAAGTGAATACCTTGACGTAGGTGGTCCATCGCAGCCAAGTGCTCTTTCCACAAGGTGTCTAGCGTTTGCAGCATGACTGACTTCTCGAAGTTACGCAGTACGTGCTCGCCAACCACTTCTTCTTTTTCTTTGTAAACGCGTTTCGCAGTCTCAAGAATACGCTCACGAAGCGCCTCTTCGTACAGCTTGTCGTCTTCGTCCAACCACGACTGCACAGGTGCATCTAGATCAAAGTCTGCTTTCAAGCGCTCTTCTAGACCTTTCACATCCCACATCTCTTCAAGCGATTGCGGTGGAATGTACTCAGCGAAGATAGCATCGAACACATCTTCACGGTTTTGGTCAATCATATCGCTGATGTCTTCAGCCACCATCAGCTCATCACGTAGCTCGTAAACCACTTTACGTTGGTCATTCGCCACGTCATCGAATTCAAGTAGGTTCTTACGGATATCGAAGTTACGGCCTTCAACTTTACGTTGAGCTTTTTCGATTGAGCGAGAAAGCATCTTACTTTCAATCGCTTCACCTTCTTCCATACCACTCTGAATTAAGCTCGCCATACGGTCAGACGTAAAGATACGCAGCAGTGAATCTTCCATTGATAGGTAGAAACGAGAAGAACCCGCATCACCCTGACGACCAGAACGACCACGTAGCTGGTTATCAATACGGCGAGACTCGTGACGCTCAGTACCGATGATGTGCAGACCACCCGCTTCTAGAACCGCATCGTGAACCTGTTTCCACTCTGCTTTAATCGCATCGATTTGTTCCTGAGTTGGGTTTTCAAGCTTAGCGACTTGCGCCTGCCAGCTGCCACCCAACACGATATCCGTACCACGACCCGCCATGTTGGTTGCGATGGTTACCGCTCCCGGCGTACCTGCTTGCGCAACAATTTCTGCTTCCATCTCGTGGAACTTAGCGTTAAGTACGTTGTGCTTGATTTTTGCTTTCTTCAGAGCGTTAGACAATAGCTCAGATTTCTCAATAGAAACGGTACCCACTAGGCTTGGCTGGCCTTTCGCTACACGCTCTTTGATATCTTCAATGATGGCATTGAACTTCTCAGCTTCGGTGCGGTAAACCACATCCGGCATGTCATCACGAACCATTGGCTTGTTGGTTGGGATAACAACGGTTTCAAGACCGTAAATAGACTGGAATTCAAACGCTTCGGTATCTGCTGTACCTGTCATACCAGACAGCTTCTCGTATAGACGGAAGTAGTTCTGGAATGTAATCGATGCTAGCGTTTGGTTTTCGTTTTGGATCTTAACGCCTTCTTTCGCTTCGACCGCTTGGTGAAGACCTTCAGACCAACGACGACCTGGCATAGTACGGCCAGTATGTTCGTCAACGATCACTACCTCGCCTTCTTCGGTCACAATGTAGTCAACGTCACGTTCAAACAGTACATGAGCACGCAATGCCGCATTCACGTGGTGCAATAGGCTAATGTTTGCTGGTGAATAGAGAGTGTCACCTTCTTGCATTAGACCATTTTTAATCAATAGCTCTTCAACAAACTCTTGACCATTTTCCGTCAAGTGTACTTGTTTTGATTTTTCATCCAGCGTGTAGTGTCCATCGCCACGATACTCTTCCGAATCTTCTTGCTCTTGCTGCTCAAGTGATGGGATAAGCGTGTTGATGCGAGTGTATAAGTCAGAGCTGTCTTCAGCAGGGCCTGAAATGATCAGCGGTGTACGCGCCTCATCGATTAAGATGGAGTCCACTTCATCAACCACGGCGAAGAATCGTTCACGCTGAACTCGGTCTTCACTGCGGAAAGCCATGTTGTCACGTAGGTAGTCAAAACCAAACTCGTTGTTGGTTCCGTAGAGAATGTCTGCAAGGTACGCTTGCTTTTTCTCTTGTGGCGGCATGTTTGGCACGTTAATACCCACTGACATGCCAAGGAATTCAAATAGTGCGCGGTTAGTTTCGGCATCACGCTTAGCTAGGTAGTCGTTCACCGTTACGATATGAACTGCACCTTTTAGTGCGTTTAGATACGCAGGCAGTGTTGCGGTAAGCGTTTTACCTTCACCTGTACGCATCTCAGCGATCTGGCCAGAGTTTAGGACCATGCCACCAATCATCTGTACGTCAAAGTGACGCATACCAAATACACGCTTAGAAGCTTCACGCACGGTAGCGAAAGCTTCAGGTAGTAGACTATCTAAATCAGCGCCTTCTTCTATGCGAGTGCGGAATTCAACCGTCTTAGCTTTTAGTTCTTCATCGCTTAATGCTTCGAAGGTAGGCTCAAACTCGTTAATCTGTTTAACGATTTTTCTTAGGCGACGCAGCGTTCTGTCATTTCGACTGCCAACGATCTTTGTCAGTAGCTTAGTTATCATTTTATTTGAATCTCTCTATTCAGATCGCACGCGATCTACCCAAATTTTTCCATCAGTCTCTAACAGGCGTTACCCAAGAATACTGAGATAAATCATTACTTGTGGATATTGTGGCGCAAAGGGTAAGTTTCAAGCGTCAATCACAAATTTGCCAAGTATATTAAGGGATTCTTCCCAATTGCTCCAAGGCTATTGTGATTAGTTTGAGATGGGTTAGGAAAAAGTCTTATTTATTGGTTAATAAAGGAGCGCGGAGTTTATTAATTTCTATAGCTTTTAGCTCTCCCCCTTGAAAAGGGGGAGGATCTCATTCAGCACATAAAAAAATACCCCGAGGAAAACCTCAGGGTATTTATTTGAAATCTTAGTTTTTACGCTAGAACCATATTTGGTTCAGCAAATGCGACTGGTGAGCCAACTTCTTCTTCGAATGTCGCCCATTCCCAAGCTTCTTGATCCGCAAGCACTGCACGCAGTAGCTTGTTGTTCAGTGCGTGGCCAGATTTGTAGGCTCGAAGTTCACCAACAATGCTGTGGCCACACATGTATAGATCGCCAATGGCATCCAATACTTTGTGAGTCACGAACTCGTTGTCGAAGCGCAGACCATCTTCATTAAGAATACGGTATTCATCCAATACGATCGCACAGTCAAAACTTCCTCCTAGACAAAGATTTTGTGACTGCAAATACTCGATATCTTTCATAAAGCCGAAAGTACGTGCTCGAGAGATGTTTTTCACAAATGCTGTCGTAGAGAAGTCAAATAGGAGGCGTTGTTCGTCAGCATCGATTGCAGGATGTTCGAATTCAATTTCGAAATCCATACGGAAACCATTGTGTGGTACCAGTTCAGCCCACTTATCACCATCTTCTACACGAATCTTTTTCTTGATGCGTACAAAGCGTTTTGGTGCATTTAAGGTTTCTACACCTGCAGATTGAAGCAAGTAAACGAATGGACTCGCACTACCATCCATAATAGGAATTTCAGGTGCGTCGACTTCGATAATGATGTTATCGATACCCATACCCGCTAAAGCAGCGTTTAAGTGCTCAACTGTAGAGATACGTACGCCTTGATCATTGACCAACGCAGTACATAGCATAGTGTCACGCACAGAAGCAGGGTCCGCGGGGAAGTCCACAGCAGGCTCCAAATCGGTGCGACGGTAGATTACACCGGTATTTGCTGGTGCAGGACGAAGCGTAAGCGTAACTTTACGTCCAGAGTGAAGACCCACTCCAGTCGCTTTTACGATTTCTTTTAGCGTACGTTGCCTGATCATTAAAATGCCTCTACTACTTAACTCGGGTGTGCAGCCGAAACTTCACGGCCGCACATCCTACCACATTCTTGACGAATATCAAAAAAGGTCAAAAATCAGTCAGCTTGGCGACGCAAAAATGCCGGAATATCTAGATAACCATTTTCGTTATCTTGTTGATTTTGCGGCGCTGTGCTCGCATTACCTGCACTTGGCTGGCTTGCTGGTGCACTTGCTGGCGACTGAGGTTTCACCTCTGGTTCCTTTGGAGTATTTGCCTGCAAAGGTTGTGCCACTTTTGGTTCCGCCGCTGGCGCTGATTGCTGTACTGCTGGCTGAGTTGGCTGCACCGCTGGTTTAGCATTGCCCGTCACCAAAGTGATCTCTGGTTTCTTTTCATTGCCAATACCAGTCGCAACGACAGTAACACGGATTTCTTCAGACATATCGGGGTCTAGAGAAGTACCGATAACTACGGTTGCGTTATCTGATGCAAACGCTTTAACAGTATTACCAACAGTTTCAAATTCATCAAGGCGCATATCCAAACCTGCTGTAATGTTCACAAGAACACCACGCGCACCGGCCAGATCGATGTCTTCAAGCAGTGGGCTAGAAATTGCCATCTCTGCCGCTTCTTCCGCTCGGTCTTCACCTTGAGCAACACCGCTACCCATCATTGCATGACCCATTTCAGACATTACGGTACGTACGTCCGCAAAGTCGACGTTAATCATGCCTGGGCGAGTAATAAGCTCGGCAATACCCTGAACTGCATTCTTAAGCACATCGTTTGCACTAGCGAAAGCTTCTAGCAGAGTGATACCGCGACCTAGTACTTTAAGTAGCTTCTCGTTTGGAATCGTGATCAAAGAATCAACGTGCTTAGAAAGCTCTTCGATCCCTTGTTCAGCAAATGCCAAACGCTTCTTACCTTCAAAACCAAATGGCTTGGTCACAACAGCAACAGTTAGTACACCCAGTTCTTTAGCCACTTCAGCGATCACTGGAGCGGCACCTGTACCAGTACCACCGCCCATACCTGCTGCGATAAATACCATATCGGCACCAGTTAGAGATTCTTTAAGTTTATCTCGATCTTCAAGAGCAGCTTCACGGCCAACCTGAGGGTTAGCACCTGCACCCAGACCTTTAGTGATATCACCACCGATCTGAATTACTGTGTTTACTTGGGTTTTACGAAGAGCTTGGGCATCGGTGTTAACACTGATAAATTCCACACCTTCAATAGACTCACGTACCATGTGCTCAACGGCATTACCACCACCGCCACCAACACCAACGACTTTGATTACTGCGTCGTCAGACATTTCCATCATCGGTTCAAACATTTGTTATCTCCGTTAATCCTGTTGCTCAGGGTTAAAATTCTTTTTGAATCCAATTACGCATCTTTTGCCACAAACCAGCAACATTTGCTGTGCGCTTAGGCTCATTATAGTCACCGTCGTCGCTAAAATGGGCATCTCTTGCGTAATGAAGTAATCCTACCGCCGTTGAGTGATACGGCGCTTTTACATAATCAGTAAGCCCACTCACTTCTAATGGCTTACCAACTCGGACTTGGTTTCGGAACACTCTTTCAGCGCACTCGACCACACCTTCAATCTGTGCCGCACCACCTGTTAAGACGACGCCAGCCGCCAAATGGTGTTTGATCCCTTCGTTACGAAGTTTTTCTTGCACACTATCTATGGTCTGATTTACCAAGCCCATTAATTCTGTATACCTTGGCTCAATCACTTCAGCCAAAGTTTGTCGCTGTAAGCTACGAGAAGGTCGACCGCCAACGCTCGGTACGTTAACCGTGTCGTCTTTGCTCACCATCTCACTTAGCGCACAACCATACTTAACTTTTATTTCTTCTGCATCACTTACAGGCGTACCAAAAGCAAATGCAATATCACTGGTGACGGCATTTCCCGCATAGGAAAATACCTCAGTGTGGCGCAAAGCACCGCCAGTCCAGATCGATACGTCCATCGTTCCTGCACCGATATCGACGACACATACGCCAAGTTCACGCTCATCTTCAGTGATCACAGCGTTACTTGATGCTAACCCAGAGAAAACTAACTGTTCAACTTTCAGTCCGCAGCGTTCGACAGCTTTGATAATGTTACGTGCCATATCGTTATGGCAAGAAATAAGATGAACACTTACTTCCATACGAACACCTGAAAGGCCCAGTGGGTTTTTAATACCTTCTTGGTAATCGATGGTGAATTCTTGAGGAATGACGTGCAGGATCCTTTGCTCATCACCAATCTTAATGGATTTAGCCGTATGAATCGAACGATCCATATCTTCTTGTGAGACTTCCTCGTCAGAGATAGTCCCCATACCTTTCTCAATTCGGCTCGCAATATGGCGGCCAGACAGAGAAATAAATACATTGCTAATACGGCACTCAGCCATCAGTTCCGCTTGGTCAACAGCACGTTGCACAGATTTAACCACCGACTCTAAGTCGTTAACCCCGCCTTTGTCCATGCCGCGAGATGGGCTAGTACCTGCACCAATAATGTTAATTTGACCATCTGGTAAACACTCACCAACCAAGGCTGAAACTGTCGCTGTACCGATATCTAGACCAACAATTATGTTGTCTTCTGCGGTCCTAGTCATTTGCTCTCTCTTGCGCTAAATCCTGCTCTGGGAACCAACCAACAGCGGCCCCAGTATCATATCTCAGGTCAATATGGCTGATCGTCTCAACCTTACCACCTAGCTTTTTGTATAAAAGAGCAAATCGCTCTATTCGCTCTGGTAGCGCTTCCTTGCCAAGCTCAAGGCGAATACCGTTAGACAAAATCACCTGCCAAGCTCGTCGCTCGTTTAACACCAGTGACGAAGTTTCCAAACCCAGCGGTTTAAGCATCGAATCTATCTGTTTCCATGCATCAACCACTTGGTGATTACTGCCTTGTGGGCCGTACAGTTTTACCGCTTCACGTTCAAGATCCGCCACATCGCCTTGAAAGACGTCACCGTGGCTATTCAATAACGATATGCCATTCCAGACAGCGAGCGGTTGATGCTCAACCAAGAAGACCTTTACCGTTTCTGGCCACTGCTTGCGAATAGATACTTGAGCTACCCACGGCAGAGCAATTAAAGCATTTTGCAACTCATCCACATCTTGAGACATAAAGGTACCAACATGCGGAATGATAGACAGTGCTTTCTGTACATCCTGGGGCTGGGTGTAATGTAGCTCACCTTTAACCACTAATTGGGATAAAGGAAGTTGTTCATCGTCTAGCATCCAACCGAGCGTTGTACCAAGTACCCAACTGATGGCAATGACGACAGCGAGAAAAAAAGCCACGCCGATCTGCTTGTAGCGATTGGTGTGGGTTTTAGTTGGCATCTCTGCCGCTGCTGCATTACTCATCCAGTATCATACCAAGAACATAACCCTAATAGGAATAAGGCATTATGCTGTTCCTATTTTCGGCCCAAAATCTATAGAGATTGCCCATTTCACTTAACCTACCGATTATACTGACGAACTTTGACGTGTCTATCACGGTGAATCAGAAAAGTGAGCTAAGCAAACTCCTCGCTCAATCTATGAGCATCTTGAGTGTTTAAGCCTGCTTCAAACGTTCAATATTCAACTCAAGGCTGGCAAGTTGCTTAGCAACTTTGCCGACATCACCCGCACCTTGCGTCAGCACAAGATCGTTGTCTTGCAGCACATTGGCTAACACGGCTGGCAACTGTTCTTTTTCTGGAACAAAGATCGGCTCAAGTTTCCCGCGGCTTCGGATGGTGCGGCATAAGGCTCGGCTATCTGCATTAGAGATAGGTTTCTCCCCCGCAGCGTACACGTCTAGCATGATCAACACATCAACCTGATCGAGCACGTTAGCAAAATCATCATAGAGGTCACGAGTACGGCTGTAACGGTGTGGCTGGAAGATCATTACTAGACGCTTATCATTCCAACCCGCACGTGCAGCTTGAATCGTCACATCAACTTCGCTTGGGTGATGTCCGTAGTCATCAACAAGCATCGCTTGGCCGTTACCTGTTTCAAACTCACCAAGATGATCAAAGCGGCGACCTGTACCCTGAGTACCAGCCATTGCTTTCAAAATTGCTTGATCTGAGATGTCATCTTCAGTGGCTACTGCAATTGCAGCAGAGGCGTTCAAAGCGTTATGGCGACCTGGGATATTCAAAGTGATATCTAAATCATCTTTGCCCTGACGTACGACAGTAAACTTACCTTGCTGGCCTTCTTGGCGATAATTTTCAATTCGCACATCTGCATCTTCAGAAAATCCGTAAGTGATCACTTGACGGCTAATACGAGGCAGAATTTCACGAACTACAGGGTCATCGATGCACATGATCGCTTGACCATAGAAAGGCAACTGATGCAGAAAATCTACGAAGGTTTGCTTAAGCACTTCAAAATCACCACCGTAAGTATCCATGTGATCCGCTTCGATGTTGGTCACAATGCTTACCATTGGCTGTAGATGCAAGAAGGATGCATCGCTCTCATCGGCCTCGGCAATAAGGATTCGGCTTGATCCGAGACGAGCGTTAGTACCCGCACTTTTCACCAAACCACCATTAACGAACGTTGGATCCATTCCAGCTTCAGAATAAATCTGGGTAACTAGTGCAGTCGTGGTGGTTTTGCCATGCGTACCAGCAACGGCAATACCGTGACGAAAACGCATCAGCTCCGCCAGCATCTCTGCGCGGCGTACCACTGGGATACGGCGCTCTTTAGCAGCGACAAGTTCAGGATTATCTTGGCTGATTGCCGTCGATACCACGACCACACTCGCCTGCTCGACATTTTGCGCTTGATGACCAAAAAAGATCGTCGCCCCTTTTTCGGTCAGGCTTTGAGTCACTGGGTTTTCTGCAAGATCAGAACCTGTGATCTGGTAGCCTTCATTAAGTAAAACTTCAGCAATGCCGCTCATACCAGCGCCACCAATCCCAACGAAATGGATGGTTTTAACGCGGCGCATTTCTGGGATAAGCGCTCGAATTTTTGCAATATCTTGAGTGTGTTTAACTGTCATCGCTGTTTTCTCAATTTTCGGTTAACTGTTGGATCGCATCAGCGACTACTTTATCGGCATCGAGTTTCGCCTGATTTCGAGCATTTGTCGCCATCTCCAATAAGCGATGTCGATCCAAGCTATCAATGGTTTGTGCCAATTTTTCGGCACTAAGTTCTGGCTGCTCAATCATTAGAGCGGCATCTGCTTCAACCAAATGGTCAGCATTGAGCGCCTGTTGGCGATCTTTATGCATGAAAGGCACAAATATGGCTGCCACGCCTGCTGCGGATAGCTCAGATACCGTTAGCGCACCAGAGCGACAAACCACAAGATCGGCCCACTCGTAAGCCTTAGCAACATCGTCAATGAACTCCGTCACTTTGACTTGCTCAATACTGCGCTGCTGGTAATCATTCTGCACAGATTCAGCATTGCCTTTACCCGCCTGATGCCAAATCTCTACCGGCTGCCCAATCAGCTTAGCGCTGTCAGGCAAAGTGGTATTTAAAATTCTCGCACCTTGACTGCCCCCCATCACTAAGATGCGAAGTGCTCCTTGTCTCCCTGCTAGTCGCTCAGTGGGCGCAGCAATTTGCGTCACATCTTGGCGCACTGGGTTACCTACAACTGCTGCATCAGGGAATGCCCCAGTGAATGCTTGGAAGACTTTACGGGCAATTTTAGACAGCCACTGATTGGTCAATCCTGCCACGGCGTTCTGCTCATGCAGTACCACGGGAATCCCACTCATCCAAGCGGCAACGCCACCTGGGCCACTGACATAGCCGCCCATGCCAAGTACCACATCCGGTTGCCAAGCTTTGATATGCTTTTTGGCTTGAACAATGGCGTTAAGGATCTGAAAAGGCGCTTTAAGCAGACGCAATATGCCCTGACCACGAAGCCCTTTCACTTTAATAAAATCGATTTCAATACCATGCTTTGGTACTAAGTCAGCTTCCATGCGGTCAGCCGTACCCAACCAGCGGATCTGCCAGCCTTGCTGCTGCAGTTGTTTGGCAACCGCAAGCCCCGGAAAAACATGTCCTCCAGTACCGCCAGCCATTACCAATAATTTTTTATTCTTGTTTGCCATCATTCTGTTTTGTTTCAATTCTTGTTCTTTGGGTTTCCAAGCGGGTCTCGTGGTCAATGCGGATAAGAATCGCAACCGCCACGCTCATAACAATCAAACTTGAACCACCATAACTTATCAGCGGTAAGGTCAAACCTTTGGTTGGCACCATGCCTGCTGCCGCTCCAACGTTAACCAGGGTCTGAAAAGCAAACCAAATACCGATGCCAAAACCTAAATACCCACCAAAGTTAAGCCGAGCTTCAAAAGCTCGTTTAGCAATGAATAACGCTTTGACAACCAGCGCAAATATCAGCAGCAGAACCAGTGTCACGCCAATAAAACCAAGCTCTTCGGCAATGACTGCAAAGACAAAGTCGGTGTGCGCTTCTGGTAAGTATTCAAGTTTTTGAATCGAGTTACCTAGCCCTTGACCAAACCAACTGCCACGGCCAAATGCCATCAAAGACTGGGTGAGCTGATAACCGCTACCAAATGGGTCTTCCCATGGGTCAAGGAACGAGGTAACTCGTCGGATACGATAAGGCTCGAGCAAGATCAATACGATCACGCCACCAATGCCCACCAGCACTAATGCTAAAAACTGCCACAGTTTAGCGCCAGCAATGAAAAGCATGCCAAACAGCGTGACTAGCATCACGACAACTGTACCTAAGTCAGGTTGTCCTAGCAGCAAGATAGCCAATAAGCCAAATACAATGATCGGTTTACCAAAGCCTCCGAAGAAGGTCCGTCTCACCTCTTCTTGCTTACGTACTAGGTAACCAGCCATAAACACAAACAGTGACAGTTTGGCGATTTCTGCGGGCTGAAGGTTAAACAGCCCCAAAGGTATCCATCGCGCTGCACCATTTACTGACTTGCCTGCCACCAATACCACAACCAGTAAGCTTAGAGAGAGCGTCAGTAAGATGGGGCTAAATTTCGCCCACTTTTCCAAAGGTACTTGCACCATCACGGCGGCAGCACACAAAGAAAGGAATAAGAAGATGGCGTGACGATACATAAAGTGGAATGGGCCATCGGTTAAGCGAGCACTCACAGGGAAAGAGGCAGAGGTCACCATTACCAACCCAATCAGCATCAATGTAAACGCTAACCAAACCAGTTGACGATCGTACCAAGCTTCAGGGCTAGGACGATTAAACCATTGCCTTAGTTGTGATGCTTTATGCTTCATCTTGCCTTATCCCTGGCAGTAAGATTGCGCTAACCCAGTAAAAGCGTCGCCGCGTTTCATAAAGTTGGGGTATTGATCAAAGCTGGCACAAGCAGGCGAGAGCATCACAATGTCACCCGCAGTCGTGCGTGGCGCAATATTCGCTAACGCCTCATCCATTGTTTGCCAGCGCTGCGCCGATGGGTGCAAGTCCATAAAGGCTTCGCCATCTCGGCCATAGCAATGCAGCTCAACTTTTATTTGCGCTAGCGGCTTTGCCAACTCAGTAAAGTCTGCACCTTTACCATCACCGCCAACCAAGAGATGCAGTGTGCCCGCACACTCAAGCCCTGACAGTGCCGCCAAAGTACTGGCCAGGTTCGTTGCCTTAGAATCATTAACCCATTTAACACCATCACATTGCGCAACCACTTGGCAGCGATGCGTAAGACCGCAATATGAGCGCAGGGCATCCATCCCTTGCTGATAATCAATGCCAGCTGCGGTCAACAGTGCCATCACCACAAGGGCATTGCTCAGGTTATGTTGACCAATCAGGGCTAGCTCATCGGCTACAATGATCGGTGAAGCATGCTGTGCCAGCCACGTTTTGCCTTGATGCTCAATCAAGCCAAATTCCCCTTGATCTTGACCAAACGTCACCACTTGCCCGCCAAACCCTGCGTTTGGAAAGGTCGCCTTGTCTTGTCGATTCACCACAGCCACTTGGCTATGGGCAAAAATACGCTGCTTCGCAGCCCCATAATCCGCCATCCCTTGATAGCGATCCATGTGATCTTCAGACAAGTTTAAATAAGCAGCAGCGACCAGCTTCAGGCTGCTAGTAGTTTCTAACTGAAAACTGGAAAGCTCAAGCACATACAAATCTGCATCTTGCTCAAGCAAATCAAGCGCAGGCACGCCAATATTGCCACCCACTGCGGTGTTAACACCGCAAGCATTGGCCATCACACCAGTCAAATCAGTGACGGTGCTTTTACCGTTTGAACCCGTGATCGCAATAACAGGTTTTTGCACCGCTTGGGCAAACAGTTCGATATCACCAATCACTGCTGTGCCTTTGGCAATCGCAGGTTGTAGCTCAGGAGTAGCTAAAGCAATGCCAGGGTTGGCAACAATGAGATCCGCTTCCATCAGCCACTCTTGTTGCCAGCCGCCGCAATGTAGCTCTACATCGTCAGGTAAATGTTCTGCACCCGCTGGGTTTTCTCGAGTGTCTATCACTTTCACCGACCACTTCGGTTTTTCACGATGTAGATAGCGCACTACTGACAGACCAGTAATGCCTAAACCAACCACCAGCACATTTTTCATTCCCTGCTCCATAGACAGCTATTTGTATTATCGAACTTTAAGTGTGGCTAGGCCGATCAGCACTAGCACGATAGAAATAATCCAAAAACGCACGATAACACGAGGTTCTGGCCACCCTTTTAGCTCGTAGTGGTGATGAATAGGTGCCATACGGAAGATACGTTGACCTCTAAGCTTGTAGGAACCGACTTGCAAAATTACCGACACGGTTTCCATCACAAACACGCCGCCCATAATCACTAGCAAAAGTTCTTGGCGAACCAATACAGCAATGGTGCCCAGTGCGCCGCCGAGTGCTAGCGAGCCCACATCGCCCATAAAGACTTGCGCTGGATAGGTGTTAAACCACAAGAAGCCAAGACCAGCACCAACAATCGCTGTACAGACAATCACCAGCTCACTTGCATAAGGTAAGTGCGGGATGTGCAGGTACTCAGAGAAATTAACGTTACCCGTTGCCCAAGCAATGACTGCAAAACCTGCGGCAACAAGTACTGTTGGCAAGATCGCAAGACCATCAAGGCCATCAGTTAGGTTAACCGCATTACTGGTGCCAACAATCACAAAATAGGTCAAGATAATGTAGAACAAGCCAAGTTGCGGCATGATCTCTTTAAAAAATGGCACCACAAGTTGGGTTGCAGCGGTATCTTTACCGTGCACATAAAGGGCAAATGCCACGACTAAAGCGATGCTTGATTGCCAAAAGTATTTCCAACGAGCAATCAAACCATCGGTGTTTTTTCTTACCACTTTACGGTAATCATCGACAAAGCCAACCGCACCATAACCAAGCAACACCGTCATTACTGCCCAAACATATGGGTTAGATAAATCAGCCCATAAAAATACCGTGATGGTGATGGCCGATAGGATCATCAAACCGCCCATGGTTGGTGTACCGCGCTTACTAAAATGCGATTCTGGGCCGTCATTACGAACCACTTGACCAATTTGCAGCAGTTGCAGACGCTCAATCAGTTTCGGCCCCATCCACAGTGATAGACCCAGTGCGGTCAAAATCGCAACGATGGCTCGAAATGACAAATAATCGATCAAGCGAAAAAACGAAAAGTATGGCTGGAGTAGGTCTGCAAGCCAAATAAACATTAGTGGTTCTCCTTTAAAGCAGCGACGACCTGGCTCATGCCAGCGCTGTTAGCTCCTTTCACCAGCAAAGTGTGTTTCACACCAGACTCCGCGGCAAGTTGCTGCTTAATATATGTAATCATTTGTTGGTGAGTGTCGAAGTGGCGGCTATCGCCTCCACAAACGTCGCTGATCACTTTCGTGTCCTCACCGTACGTCAGCACATGTTCAAACTGAAATGGGGCAGCATGTTGTCCGACTTGTCGGTGAAGTTCAAGACTTTCCTCACCTAATTCGGCCATAAAACCCAAAATCAGCCAGCGTTGGCCACGATAGTTTGCCAGTAAGTCCACTGCCGCTTTCATTGCAGGCACACTGGCGTTGTAACTATCATCAATCAAGCGGATATGTTCGCTTAACTCAATCACCTCAACGCGGCCTGACATATTGGTCATATTAGCCAGCCCATGTTGGATTTGTGTAAGGCTAGCGCCAGAGTTTTGTGCGAGTGCTGCGGCAGCTACGGCATTAGCCACATTATGTTCACCAACGACACTCAGTGCGACTTCTACTTGGCCTTGTGGCGTGTGGAGAGTAAAGCGTGCAAGGCTACTTTCATCCATCACCAAGTCCGAGGAGAAAAAGTCAGCCTCGACATTGCTTTTCGCAATGGTCACTCGCTGTTTGTCCGCCAGAGCCTCCTGCCAGTAGTCATCACCTTGGCTATCTAAGTTAATGACAGCAATACCATTCGGTTTAAGCCCCTGATAGATTTCCCCTTTGGCTTGTTTTACGCCATCGATAGAACCAAAACCTTCAAGGTGAGCCGCTGCCACATTATTTACCAAGGCAATATCCGGCTTAACCAGCGCACTGGTGTATTGGATCTCGCCGATGTGATTCGCACCAAGTTCAATCACACCAAAATCAATACTGTCATCGGCACGCAGCAAGGTTAACGGCACGCCGATTTCATTGTTAAAGTTGCCAGCCGTTGCGAGTACCTTGCCTTTTTGTTCCAAGATAGCGGCCAACATCTCTTTTACTGTGGTTTTGCCGCAACTGCCAGTTAGGGCAATCGTAGGAATCGAGCACTGCTGATAAACCCATGATGAGGCTTTGCCTAATGCCAATTGTGTATCGGTAACCACCAGTTGTGGGATATCAAGGTCTAAACGACGCTCAACCAAAATCGCACTTGCGCCTGACTGTTTTGCAGCATCGCAAAAGTTGTGGGCATCAAAACGTTCACCAACAAGCGCAACAAATAGCGAACCAGGGGCTAAGGTTCGGGTATCGGTCGAAACCTGATCAATGAGACAGTCGTCACCATATAACTGACCATCTAGCACCTTAGCTAATTGACTTAAACTCACTTCAATCATGACAAGGTTTATCCTTTAGTAGTTGCAGCGCAGTTTCTCGGTCCGAGTAGTGCACTTCACCCGACCCCAGCACTTGGTAGTCTTCATGCCCTTTACCAGCCAGTAAGATAATATCTTTTGGCTGCGCATAGCGAATGGCGTATTCACAAGCGCGATAACGATCATGCTCGGTGACGGCATTTTCAGGGCAGGTCATGCCCGCAAGCATATCTTCAACAATGCGTAGTGGTGATTCACTCCGAGGGTTATCGTCGGTCAATATCACATGGTCAGCCAAACGCTCAGCGATCTCAGCCATCATTGGGCGCTTGCCAACATCACGGTCGCCACCACAGCCAAAGATGGCCCACAACTTACCTTCACAATGCACTCGCAGTGCGCTGAGTGCTTTTTCTAGTGCATCTGGTGTGTGGGCATAATCAACAACCACTTTGGGTTGGTTTTCTGCCGTGAATAGCTCCATACGACCTATCACAGGACGTAGCTTTGGCGCCGTATCGATAAGGCTTTGCTTATCGACCCCAAGCTTAAGCAAAGTGGCAAATGCCAACATCACGTTGCTGGCATTAAATGCACCGATAAGAGGTGCGCTTAACTTGCCATCTAGCCAACTGCCATCGAAGTCAATATCAATGCCTTGCTCAGAATAACGAACACTTTTAGCAAACAAAACTTGATTAGCTTCAGGCTGATAATGAAGAGAAACCGCCACACTGTTATCCAGTTGAGCAAGCCAAGTCTTACCCACTTGGTCATCGGCATTGATCACTGCGTGTTCGCATTGGTGTTGATTAAACAAGGACAACTTAGCTTGAGCGTAGTTTTCCATGGTCTGGTGGTAATCAAGATGATCGCGACTTAGGTTGGTAAACACACCTACCTTAAAGTTCAGGGCGCGCACACGACCTTGAACCAAACCGTGAGAAGATACTTCCATCGCCGCATAATCTGCGCCAAGCTTGGCTAATTGATTAAGGGTTTGACCCACTTCAATCGCGCTGCCGGTGGTATTTGCTGCGGTTTTTAGATCGTCCAAAAAGCCATTGCCTGTCGTCCCCATAACCGCCGCTTTTTCATCCAGTAAACCAAGCCATTGAGCAATTAATTGGGTGATGGTGGTTTTGCCATTCGTCCCTGTCACTCCAATCAAGGACAACTCAGGCTCTCCATACACACGCAAGGTAATTTCGGACAGACACAAAGCCAGCTCGTCACAATAAACAATCACGGCGTTATTGCGCAGCTCTGTCGAACCATGAGGGTACTGCTCACAAGCATCTGCGATCACAGAGGTTGCGCCAGCATTAATTGCACTGTCGATAAAGCGTCGACCATCTAATTGATGACCTTTGACTGCGACAAAGGTGTCGCCACAAGCTACTTTGCGACTATCAATTTGCAGCCCAGATACCGATGGATACTCGCCTTCTGGCAAAGTCATCCAAGGTAAGAGAATATGATTTAAAGGTAGCAAGCCTTGGCCCTCTACTGAGTTTGAAACGAGTTCTGATCGGGTGCGATGTTGAGAATCTGCAACGCACCTTTCATAATTTCTGAAAATACCGGTGCCGCCACGGCGCCACCATAATACTGGTCACCTTGCGGCTCGTTGACCACGACCACAAGCGCCACTCGTGGGTCGCTTACAGGGGCAACCCCTGCGGTGTAGGCAAAATATTCGTTACTATAGCCACCCGCCGTCGCTTTGCGCGAGGTCCCCGTTTTAGCTGCAATGCGATAACCTGCCACTGCCGCCCGAGTCGCTGAGCCGCCTTTTTGTGTCACCTGCTCCATCATGTCGAGCACTTCACGAGTATAACCTTGGTCAAGCACTTGCTTAGACATGTCTTCCCCAGCATTGCCTTTAACAAGGTGCAGCGGGCGATAAATACCTTCACTGCCAAGCGTGGCATAGGCGTGCGCCAGCTGGATTGGCGAGACAGCTAAACCGTAACCAAAAGATAAGGTTGCAATTTCAAACTGCGACCAGCGGCGACGATCCGGGAAAATACCTATGGTCTCACCGACCAAATCTAAACCACTGTCTTGCCCAAAGCCCACTGAGCTATACATGCCAAGCAGAGCTTGCAATGGCATATCCAATGCCAGCTTCGCCACACCTATGTTGCTCGATTTTTTCAAAATGGTGGTCAGGTCCGCTTTACCAACTTTAGAGACATCACGTACTCGGCTGCCGCCAAGTTGCATAATGCCGTTACCCGTATCAATCACGGTGTTTTCGTCCGCAGTGCCTTCTTCCAAAGCCGCGAGCACCACAAATGGCTTCACCGTAGAACCAGGTTCAAAAGCGTCCGTGATTGCTCGGTTACGCATCCGGTAGGTTTGCAGCTGAGAGCGATTATTCGGGTTATAAGAGGGTGCATTCACCATCGACAACACTTCACCGGTTTTCACATCCAAAAGCACTGCCGATGCAGAGGTTGCATTGTGGTCAGCCACCGCTTGCTTCACTGCGCGATAAGCGATCGCTTGTAAGCGTTGATCAATGGTTAACTGCAAGGACTCACCTTGCTCTCGCTCTTGAAGAGAGATGTTTTCCACCACCCGGCCGTAGCGGTCTTTACGAATGGTTTGCTTACCCGCTTCCCCCGTAAGCCATTGATCGTAAGTACGCTCAACCCCTTCTAGGCCATGTCCATCAATCCCGGTTACACCAATCACGTGGGCACTTACTTCACCGCTTGGGTAATAGCGACGAGACTCAGGACGCAATCCAATCCCTGCCAGTTTTAGTTCACGAATATAGTTTGCCATTGCTGGGCTAACTTGACGCTGCAAATAGATAAAGCGACGTTTACGGTGCTTTTCAATACGGGCAAGCATCGCTTCACGATCTAAACCAAGTACATCTGCTAGTGCATGCCATTGAGCTTTGGGTTCAAGTCCGCCAGCTTTAAAAATGGTATATGGGTCAGCCCATACAGCGTCTACAGGCACACTTACCGCCAGTGGTTCGTTATTGCGATCAGAGATAATGCCTCGAGCTGAAGGTAAGGCTTTGACTCGTACTGAGCGCATGTCGCCTTGACGAATCAAATTATCTGGTTCAATCACTTGGATATAAGCAAGACGACCAATCAATGCGGATAATGCGATAAAGACAAACACCAAGACGGTGACAAATCGCCAACGAATTAAGATAGGACCATCCGCCACTTTGACAGCGGTTTTCTTTGGGGTAGGTTTTTTAGCAGATTTACGGCTCATTTTAGCGAAATCACGACTTCTTTATCGCCATCTGGGCGAGACATTTCTAACTCTTGTGAAGCAATTTCTTGCACTCGACTATGCTCGGATAAGGCATTTTCTTCTAAGATTAGGTTTCGCCACTCATTATTTAAGCGATCGCGTTCAGCCATGGTCAGGTCGAGTGCGTGCACCGCTTGGCGAGTATCATGAGTGGTATGTACCACCCACATCGCCGACGCAAAAGCACACCCCAAGAGCAACGCAGGAATGCGCCCGACCGTGATTAGGTCAAGCGCAATGTGTTTAGCGAGGTTTTGCTGTTGCGGTGATTCATCCATGGGTTAACACTGTCCGTTAAGAAAATTACAACTTCTCAGCGATTCGAAGCACAGAGCTGCGAGAACGTGCGTTAACTTCTACTTCGTTCTTAGATGGCTTGATTGCTTTGCCGACGGTTTTCATTGCTGCGCTGCCGAGCTCACGAATTTGCTGCTCAGTCATCGGGATACCGTGAGGCACTTGTGGTCCTTTGCTCTCTTTACGCATGAAGTGTTTTACCATGCGATCTTCTAGAGAGTGGAAACTGATCACCGATAAGCGTCCTTCTGGTGCCAAGATCTTAAGTGCACCTTTAAGCGCAGTATCGATTTCATCAAGTTCACTGTTGATATAAATACGAAACGCTTGGAAAGCGCGCGTTGCTGGGTGCTTTTTCTCTTTAAAGCTTTTTGGCGCCGCCTCAGAAATAAGCTTAGCTAGCTGACCAGTACGAGTTAGCGGCTCTTTTTCTTCGTCTTCACGATGAGCGACGATCGCTTTGGCAATGCGCCATGCGTGTTTGTCTTCACCAAACTCGCGAATGACCCAAGTAATATCTTCAACGTCTGCTTCCGCAAGCCACTGAGATACTGGCATGCCTGACGTTGGGTCCATACGCATGTCCAAAGGGCCATCTTTCATAAAGCTAAAGCCACGCTCAGCATCATCAAGCTGAGGGGAAGATACGCCTAGATCAAGCAATACACCGTCTACTTTACCCACCAAGTCGTAACGCTCGGCATACTCTGCCATGCCTGAAAATGGGCCGTGAATAATGGTAAAGCGTGGGTCATCAATTTTTTGCGCTTCTGCAATCGCCGTTGGATCACGGTCAATGCTGTATAGGCGGCCATTGTCACCTAGCTTGGAAAGAATCGTACGACTATGACCACCGCGACCAAATGTGCCATCAATGTAGATACCATCTGGCTTGATCGCCAGTCCATCGATAGATTCGTTTAGCAGTACTGAAACGTGTTGAAAAGATTCGGTCATGATGATCTCTTTAAGCCCATTTTTATTGGCAGACAAGCAAACCTCTAGTGTACCTAAAACCACTCGAGTCGCCACTCCCAAAGCCACGAAATGCCGTGACTTCTCGCCAAGTTTATCGGATTGCACACCATTCAATAGAAATCACGCCCTGTTTATCGACTATCAAACGCATTTTGTGCCAGTTTCGATAGCCATTTTAGTCGCGCAATTTAAACATCTAATGTGCTTAGCGTTAATAAAATGCAAAAAACCCACCACCACTTAACGCGGTGATGGGTCTAAATAGGTTGGAGCCGACACATAAGCCGGGTTCTGTCCCGCTTGCGCGGTGGTAGCCATTCGTCTAGGCCAGCAATCGCTCACTGGCTCGAGCAACCTACCCGCTTCCTTACACGAGCAATGCAATGTGGAAGCCTATTTGGTCTTGCTCCGGGTGGAGTTTACCTTGCAACGAACTATTACTAGTCGCCCGGTGCGCTCTTACCGCACCCTTTCACCCTTACCTGTGCTCTTGCGAGCCATCGGCGGTTTTCTCTCTGCTGCACTTGTCGTGGGCTTGCGCCCCCCAGGCGTTACCTGGCACCCTGCTCTATGGAGCCCGGACTTTCCTCCCCTCCGTCAGTCTCCCCACCACAAGGATAGGGACAGTCAACGAAGCAGCGACTACCGAGTCAACTCCAAGGCGGCGATTGTATAGAGTTCACCGTAACCTGTCTAGGAATTTATGTGACGGCATTCAAAACGAGTAAAAATCTGTCCTCCCCCTTTTCAAGCGGCCGGCGTTCCGGGGGGAGTTAGAGGGGGTTACACTGACGGTTAAATTTTGGACAAAACTTAATACTGAAGCACAAATATTAATCCAGATTCTCCAATCCCCACTTATAAAGCGCATTCTTCTTCAAGTTATAGATCTCGGCCGCCATTGCCGCCGCCTTCTTCAACGGAAGCTCTTTGGTCAGGATGGACAAGGTACGAGTTGCCTCATCCGGCAGACTATCATCGCTAGTGTTGTCACGGTAGCCATGAATAAGTACTACCATCTCACCACGCTTGCGGTTCTCATCTTCATTGATCCATTCAATAAGTTGCGCCAATGGCATGCCTTGGATGGTTTCAAAGGTTTTTGTCAGCTCTCGTGCTAGCACCACTTCACGCTCAGGGCCCAGCACATCCAGCATATCTGCCAGAGAGTCCATGATACGATGTGGCGACTCGTAGAAAATACAAGTACGCTCAGCTTTAGCAATCTCAAGGAATTTGTCTTTACGACCTTTGCTCTTTGGCGGCAAGAAACCTTCGAAACTGAAGCGATCAGAAGGTAAACCAGACGCACTTAAAGCGGTAATCACCGCACACGCACCCGGTAATGGCACAACTCTAACGCCCGCCTGACGACACTGGGTAACCAAGTGGTAACCTGGATCACTGATGAGTGGTGTTCCCGCATCTGAAACTAAAGCAATCGAAAGTCCTTGCTGAAGTTTTTCGACCAAGGCTTGCGCTTTTTGCTGTTCGTTATGATCATGCAAAGCAAATGTGCGAGTCTGGATACCAAAATGAGACAGCAAACGACCCGTATGACGAGTATCTTCGGCAGCAATCAGGTCAACACTGGATAAAACATCCAGAGAACGTTGAGTAATGTCGCCCAAATTTCCGATCGGTGTCGGTACAATATATAGAGTTGGGATCTCTGTTGGGACTGTATTTGTTTGTGTCATTTGTTTACCATCACTTCAACGATTAATATAGAGACAATTTTACACACGGCGAAAAATAGAACTCATGGCTATGAATTTGCATAACAAAATTAGTGTACCACGCCTTCTTACACCTATAGCACTGGCGATCACCTTAGCTGCGTGTTCTTCCAAGCCGCAGGCTCCAACCAGCGTTGATATTGCGCTTGCGCCATCTCAAAGTGCGCAAGCATACCTTATTCAGGCCGATAGCACACAGGGTAGCGTGCAAAATGATCTGTTAATTATGGCGCTAAAAGCGGCGGTTGCAGAGCAAAACTGGTCTCAAGCAGAGCTACTGGCTAAGCGATTGTCACGTATGTCACTCTCTCCTGTGCAGATGGCAGAATGGCAACTTGCAAGAGCGCAAACTCGCGCCGCCACCAGCAGCGCAAAATTTGCACTGTCGCAACTCAATTATCAAGCATGGTGGCCTTTAGCGGACTCACAATGGCTTGCTTACCACCAACTGCGAGCACAACTGTTTGAGCAAACAGGTGATCACCTAAATGCTGCACGCTCACTCGTTGCAAGTAACGCTTACTTAAATGAATCAGAGCACGCTAGTAACGCCGAAAACATCTGGCATAACCTGACCCAATATTCTGAGTATGAAATCTCAGGCCTTATTGCCGAGCGCAGTGAAGCCGAGCTGGATGGCTGGTTGCAATTAGCCATTTACATGAAAACCATGGCTGGTAACCCAGGTCAGCTGAAAAATACGTTGCAGAAGTGGTTAGCGGAAAACCCTCAACATCCCGCTAACCTATACACACCGCAAGAAATCCAAGCAATTTTGGCGCTTGAGATCGTCAAGCCAAACAACACGGCGTTGGTGCTGCCACTAAGCGGTAAGTACGCCAAGCAGGGACAGTTGGTTCGTGATGGTTTTATCCACGCAATGATGGACGACTTCAGCCGCGAAGAGACTGCCACACTGACAGTGCTGGACTCAGAGCAGTTGTCACTTGCCGAGCTTGAAAAAGAGCTGCAAGCACGTGGGGTTGATTTCGTGGTCGGCCCACTGCAAAAAGACGAAGTGGAAGAGCTTCAATCGGCAACTCAGCTACCAATGCTAGCACTGAATATTCCAGATAACCCACTGCGTGACCATCGCGTCTGTTACCTGACCTTATCGCCAGAGCAAGAAGTGGCTCAAGCGGCAAAATACCTATTTAGCCAAGGTTACCAATACCCATTGATCTTAGCGCCTAAAAGCCGCTTAGGCGAGCGAGTCGCTATCGCCTTCCAAAACGAATGGAACAATTACAGCAAAAACACCGCAGCTGTAAGCTACTTTGGCAACAAGTCTCAATTGCAGAAGAACATCAACCAAGTGTTTGGGCTCACCGATAGCCAAGGTCGCATCGCTCAGCTTGAGCAAATAATCGGTATGGAAACTGAGTCGCAGGCACGTAGCCGTCGTGATGTGGATGCGGTCTACGTGGTCGGGGCTAACAGTGACCTCACCTTGATCAAACCGTTTATTGAAGTTGCGATTAATCCAGACAGCACACCACCTAAGTTGTTTGCCAGCTCGCGCAGTAACTCTGGAAGTAAGCACCAATATGAAGATCTTTCTGGGGTGGTTTACAGCGATATCCCTATGCTGATCAACCATGACTCTTCTCTTAACGCCAAGATTGAAGCTCTATGGCCAAAAAGCAGCAACAGCGAGAAGCGTCTTCATGCCTTGGGGATGGATGCCTATCGCTTGATCCTAGAGCTGCCACAAATGAAAGTGGTGGAAGGCTACCGTTTTGCAGGCCAAACCGGAGAACTTTCTATCGATGAACAATGTGTTGTTCAACGTGAAGTTCAATGGGCTGAGCATGGCAAAAACTGACAGGCGCAAGCTCGGACAGCACTATGAATCCGTGGCGCATCAACACCTTGAGCGCCACGGACTTCAACTCATCAGTCGAAACTTCAACTGCAAAACTGGCGAAATCGACCTCATCATGCGGGAACAACAATGCATAGTGTTTGTCGAAGTTAAATATCGCCAACAACAATCTTACGGTCATGCCGCCGAGATGGTGACCTATAGCAAACAACAAAAGCTATATAAAACCGCCTTGTATTGGCTAATGCGCCAAGGGTTAAACCCTGACCATACCGAATTTCGTTTTGATATCGTTGCTATTCATCAACACGGCAAAGATATCGACTGGCTAAAAAATGCAATAACCCAAGGATAAGCAATGCTAGACAGCATTAAAGAAAGTTTTACCGAAAGTATCCAAATTCAAATTGCGGCAGCAGAAGCTCTGCCGGATCACATCATGCACGCCGCCCAAGCGATCGTGACTAGCCTTCTGAACGGCAACAAAATTCTCTGCTGTGGCAACGGCGGCAGTGCGGCGAATGCACAGCAGTTTGTCTCCTGCTTGCTTAACCGATTCGAAACCGAGCGCCCAAGCTTGCCTGCAATGGCCCTGACCGCTGACAACACCACACTTACTGCTGTTGCTAACGACTACCACTATGAAGAGATTTTCTCCAAGCAAGTGCGTGCTTTTGGTCAAGCAGGTGACATTTTGCTAGCGATTTCAACCAGTGGTAACAGCAAGAACATCATTAAAGCGATGGAAGCGGCGGTAACGCGTGATATGACCATCATCGCCTTCACCGGTAAAGATGGTGGCGAGATGGCAGGTCTTCTAGGAGAATCTGATGTTGAGATCCGTATTCCAAGCCATCGCACGGCACGCATTCACGAAGTGCACATGGTTACTTTACACTGTCTATGTGACTTGATTGATCAGGTACTTTTCCCATCCCATGATGACTGATTAGACCGAAAGTCTACGAGTAAAAGGAGTCTACTATGTTGAAGCGTTGGCTATTAGTAAGCGCATGTATTATCGGTCTTTCTGGCTGTGCTGGTGTGATTGTGGCAGGGGCTGCTGCAACAGTAAATGTGGTGACAGACACCCGTAGCACTGAGCAAATTTGGCAAGATAATCAGCTTGAATTTGAAGTAGCTGGGATCATTAACAAAGCCCCTTTTAGCGGCAACACTAAAGTCACAGCGACTGCTTTTGATGGCAAAGTGATCTTAATTGGTCAGGCGGTGACCGAAGAGTATCGTCAACAGGTGGCCGACAAAGTCAGTCAACTCGATGGGGTAAAATCGGTATCAAACCAACTTCGTGTTAAGCCGCTGCTTGATCTTCAAACCATCAGTCACGACAGCTGGATCACCACTAAGGTGAAATCCTCACTGCTAACCAATAGTGAGCTGAACGGCGTTAAAATCAAAGTTATTACCGAAGATGGTGAGGTTTTCTTACTAGGTCTAGTAACCAATGAACAGGCTGATATTGCGGTGGATATCGCTCGTAATATTTCTGGCGTAAAACGAGTGATTAAAGCCTTTGAAATAGGTGAACTGCCCCCTGCTAGTGAAGGTTAACCTCGCACTCATTAATTAGTGATAAGCTAAAAAAACCAGCCGAGTGGCTGGTTTTTTATCATACAGGCTTTTTCATCACACAGAGAATGGGTACTTGATTGGCTCATGGCTTTCGTAGCCAATCACTTCAAAGTCATCCAGAGTCACCCAAGTTTCAAGGTCTTCTAGGCTCTTGATCTTAGGGTTTATCTTAAACTGTGGTGCCGCCAGTGGCTCACGCTTAAGCTGGACATCACGCATTAGCTCAAGTTGATCTTCGTAGATGTGTGCATTCACGATTTTGTGGTAAGCCATGCCCGGCTTTTTACCCGTGATCTGCGCCATAATCGCCAAAAATACATACACTTGAACCATATTGAAATTCAGGCCAAGCGGAACATCACAAGAACGCTGGGTACTGTTAAGGTATAACGTATCCCCTAGTAGAGAAAAGTGATGGCTGTACATGCAAGGGCGCAGACACCCCATGTGAAACTCACCTGGGTTATAAAAGTTCAAAATCTCGCCACGGTCATCAACACCACGAGTAAGATCATCCACGATTTTGCGCAACTGGTCGATATGACCACCATCTGGTTTCGCCCACGCACGACCTTGAACACCATAGACGCGCCCCATATCGTCGTCACCTTTGCGGTATGGGTTATTTAACCAAGCATCATTTAAGTTGGCGTTAGCATCCCAAGTCTTGGTGCCCAGCTTGCGAAAGTCTTCCGCATTATCATAACCACGGATGTACCCCAAAAGCTCCGCAACGGCAGCTTTCCAAAAACTTTTACGGGTAGTCACCAGTGGAAACTGGTTGTTGGCAACATCGTAGCTAAGGTCAGCATTAATCACCGTCAGACAGCGCTTGCCCGTACGCTCGTTCTCAACCCATTGGCCCTCATCAACGATTCTCTGACAAAGATCTAGATACTGTTTCACAGTGTTGTCCTCAATTATTTGTGGCGGTCTTAGCGTTGAACTTGTATGCCCAAGCCACCATCAGCGCACCACCAATCACCATTGGCAGTGACAGAATTTGTCCCATCGAAATAAAGTCCCCAAACAGCCCAAGATGCGCATCTGGTTCACGGAAATATTCGACAATGAAGCGGAAGATACCATATCCAGCCAAGAATAAGCCAGAAACCGCACCCGCTGGGCGAGGACGTTTGATGAACCAGTTTAAAATCAAGAACAGTACAATGCCTTCTAGCACCGCTTCATATAGCTGTGATGGGTGACGTGGTAAATAACCACCGCTTGGGAACATCACCGCCCAAGGCACATCAGTCACTCGTCCCCAAAGCTCGTCGTTCATAAAGTTACCGACGCGCCCCATACCAAGTCCAAAAGGCACCAGAGGAGCAACAAAATCTGCCACGCCAAAGAATGTGCGTTTATTGCGGTAGGCGTACCAGAACATGGCGGTAATCACACCAATCAAGCCACCATGGAATGACATGCCTCCTGTCCAAACCTTAAATAAGTACAGAGGGTCAGCTAAGAAGAGGTCAAAGTGATAAAACAGCACGTAACCAACACGGCCACCAATCACTACCCCAAGAAAGCCTGCAAACAATAAGTCAGACACTTGCTCACGAGTCCAACCACTATTGGGTTGATCGGCGCGGCGGTTTGCCAGCCACAAGGCAAACGCAAAACCAACCAAATACATGAGTCCATACCAGCGCAATGCAACTGGGCCAATTTCAAAAATCACAGGATCGATAGTGGGAAAAGTGATGAATCCCTGAGTCATAATTTTTCTCTTTATTTCCTAAACAGGCAAAAGCATCTTCGCGGCGATAAACAGCAAAAAGACGGCAAATATTTTCTTTAATATTGGGGTGGGAAGTGAGGTTGCAAGTCTTGCCCCTAATTTAGTAGTCAGCATCGATGTCGCCGCTATCCCAAACAGAGCTGGCAAATAGACGTAACCAACACTATACGCAGGTAATCCCTGGGCATTTGCTCCATTGATTATGAAACCCGTCATGCCTGCAATCGCCAACACACATCCGCAAACAGAAGAGCTGCCAATTGCTCGACGCATTTCCACACCATAGCGATTTAGGTAAGGTACGGTCAACGAGCCTCCTCCTATTCCTGCTAAGCTTGAAATCACCCCAATAGCGCTGCCACTGACCAGCGTTTTGGCTTGCCCTGGCATAGGGCGAACCTTGCCAGTTTTAATCGACACAAACATCTGAATTGATAACATCAACACTATCGCTCCAAATACTTTGCCTAAATAGGCAGAAGGTATGGCATCGGCGATAAAAGCCCCTGCAGCACCACCAATGATCACTCCGGGAAGCAACCACTTAACAACAAACATATCGACATTGCCGAGACGCAAATGGTTCCATGCAGAGGAGCCAGAAGTAAGAATAATCGAAGCGAGAGAAGTACCAAGTGCTAGATGCATGACGATATCTGGGTTCACTTGCGCCTGCGGCAGTAGCCAAACCAATGCAGGGACCACAATCAGCCCACCACCAATACCTAACAGCCCAGCCATAATGCCCACAAAAGCCCCGAGTAGTAAAAACTCGGCAATTAATACAACGTCCAAAATCGATCCTGTTAGTAACGGCCTGCGCGTACGAAGCCTGAGAGCTGCTTACGATCAAGATATTCCAGCACACTTCGGTGAATATCTTTGCCATAAGCTTGTTTTAATGAAGATGTCGCTAGCTGTTGCAACTCTTTAATTTCTACTTGGCGAAGGATGTATTTAACCCTTGCCACGTTCGAGGTATTCATACTCAGTGAGCGATAGCCTAACCCCACCGCAAGCAATGCACCAATAGGGTCACCTGCTAATTCACCACAAATTGACACGGGCAGTTGGTAGCTCGAACAGATGCTCTGAATTTGCGCTAGTGCCTGTATCACTGATGGATGCACTGACTCGTACACATCTGACACTCGTGCATTGTTTCGGTCGACCGCAAGCAAGTATTGAGTAAGGTCATTGGTGCCCACCGAAACAAAATCAATTCGCTCAGCAATCAAAGGCAACAAAAACAAGATTGATGGGACCTCAAGCATGATGCCAATTTTCGGTCGCACCAACTCTGGGTAATCCTGAGACACTTCGCCAAACGCCTGATCGATGAGAGTAATTGCCTCGTCGAGCTCTTGGCTTCCTGAAACCATTGGCAATAAGATGCTTAAGTTATTTAAACCCGCACTTGCACGAAGCATCGCCCTTAACTGGATCAGAAAAATATCGGGATGATCTAGGGTAAAACGAATGCCGCGCCATCCTAAGAATGGGTTATCTTCCTCTATCGGCAGGTATGGCAGCGGTTTATCACCGCCCACATCCAGTGTGCGCATTACGACTTTTTGCTCAGGATAAGTCGATAGTACGGTCTTGTACTGCGCTGCTTGTTCATCTTCAGACGGAAAACGCTGCTTGAGCAAAAAGGAGATTTCGGTTCGGTAAAGGCCAACACCATCTACCCCTTGGTTAATTGCAATCTGGTTATCGGCACTTAAACCGGCATTGAGCAGGACTTCGACTTCACAGCCGTCTTGGGTTGAAGCGCGTTGAGTCAGCTCTGACTCAACCAAGGCGGACAGTTCATGCTCTTCAACTTGCAGCTCTTGATACTCTTGCAGCAAAGGCGGCATAGGATCGACAAATACAGTACCGCTATAACCGTCAACGATCCCTTGTTTGCCAACCAAAGAATTCTGATTGATCGATGCGCCCATCACCGCAGGGATGCCTAGTGCTCTTGAAAGAATGGCTGCGTGAGAGTTGGCCGCCCCTTCCATAGAGACCACCGCCAATAATTTATCTCTTGGCATACTGGCAAGCATAGAGGCCGTCAGTTCAGTCACCACCACGATCACCGGCTCTTTCCACTCTTGCTCATACCCTTCGCTAGTATGCAAAAAATGCAATAATCGCTGGCCGAGTTCTCTAAAATCTTGGGCCCGCTCACGCAAGTAAAGATCGGACATCTGTGCAAATCGACTCGAATAGCTATCGATCACTTGGCGCAGTGCCCAGTCGGCTCGATCACGCTTATCGATCTGTAGCTTAAGATCTTTGCGTAACATAGGGTCGTTGAGCAAGTGGGTAAACAAGTCGAATATTGCCAAAGCGTCTTTATTGATTTCATTGTCGAATTTCTTACGCATCCGACGAAAATCCGTCAAGGCCGCTTCAATGGCGAGCGCCATCCACTCTTGCTCTTTATCAATATCTAAGGCACTAGCTGGATAGACTTCCGATAATTGGGGCTGATTGTCGTCCCACCAAAACTGACCAATCGCTACTCCAGGTGAAGCTGGGACACCTGAAATAGTTTGGCTTTTTGCATCATTGATCAACCAATGACCTTGTGCTTGAGCGTGGGCAATCAACACCGCAAGCTGGGCAGATAAGGTGACCAAAAAAGACTCTTCTGTCTCACTAAATTGGCGGGAAGTTTTTTGTTGAATAACTAGAACGCCTAATACCTGTTTGCGGTAAATAATCGGCGCACCTAGAAAGGAATGAAAAATATCTTCCCCAAGCTGAGGAAGATATTTGAATGCAGGGTGCTTAGACGCTTCAGCAAGGTTAAGTGGCTCAGCACTACGACGCACCAAGCCCACCAAACCTTCAGGATAATCGATATGAATTGCATCGCCTTCAAACGTCAGGCCTTTGGTTGCCATCAGTTCCAGTCGTTGCAGCTCATCATTAGCAAAATAGACCGTACAACACTCAGTCTGCATCGCCAAGCAGGTTTCGTTGACCAGTACGTCCAGCGCTTGATGAATATTCTCGACTCGAGACACTTGTTCAACAATATCTCGCAACTGAGTGAGCATCGCTCCTATCCTCTTCGGTTCTTCCGTTTACCCTTGGTTTTCTTCTCTCTAAACGGCATCGCCAAAGTCGCAAATTCCTTCATTGCTCGGCGGTATACATCGCGTTTAAATGAGACGACTTGACGGACGGGGTACCAATAACTAACCCATCGCCAACCATCAAATTCAGGTGTGACGCCTCGCTGCATATTGATGTGCGACTCATCGCAATCTAATCGCAGCAAAAACCACTTTTGTTTCTGCCCAATACAGACAGGTTTAGAATCCCAACGCACTAAACGTTTTGGCAATTTATATCTAAGCCAATGGCGACTGGTCGCCAAAATAGTGACATCTTTTTTCGTTAAACCTACTTCTTCATACAACTCTCGGTACATGGCTTGCTCTGGAGTTTCGCCATCATCAATACCACCTTGTGGAAATTGCCAAGAGTGCTGTCCATATCGTTTCGCCCAAAACACCTGACCATGGTTGTTACATATTACGATTCCCACATTTAAGCGGTAACCATCGCCATCGATCACAGGCTAACCTCAATCATAAATCTCTGTTAATGGTGATTTTTCCACATATCCCCAAGCGGGGCAAACTTCCATGTCGCATAACCTAATAATTTCTTTTTCACACCGCCACAACTGGATAACTTTCGACCAACTCCAGACTTATCAACATTTAAATGAGACCTAAGCCACATTTATTCACCTTTTCTGTGAATAAGTGTGTGAAGAAATAGCATCTAACTCAGATCATAGAGAATAAACAGAACAATAAACCATCTCATCATTTGTTGAATAAAGAAATAAACCATTAAAAATCAACAACTAAAACTCACTAGAATAATTTTTAAAGATCTATTTCTTCCATCTACCCACTAGAAAATCAGATCGGTCAAAGATCCACCACAACTGATATTATCCACACAAGAGCGAATACTTTTCACCCTGTATCAAAAACTCAACCAATTTATTGCCCTACCAGGCCTGAATATTGATCCAGTAGTTTAGTATCTAGGTTACTTTCAAACCTAGCCTGTGGATAAGTAATAAAAAGGATCTTTATCCGCATTAGTGTTATTTCAAGGAACCTATGGGGAGTTGTGCTAAGATCTTGCGCTAGTGTTCAAACGACCGTCTCGAAATGAAACCAACACCTACCTCAGAAGCAGAATTACTCCAACGCGCTTGGGAAATATCCGGCTACAGCTTTGCGGAGCTCGCCGAAGAAGCTGGTATGACTGTGCCCGAAAATCTCAAACGTGAAAAAGGATGGGTTGGTCAGTTACTTGAATGGCATCTTGGAGCCAGTGCGGGCAGCAAACCTCAACCTGATTTTGTCGAGCTCGGTATTGAGTTAAAAAGCATTCCAATCAGTCATAAGGGAAAACCTCTTGAGACAACTTTTGTCTCAGTGGCTCCGTTGATTGGTGTGCATGGATTAACTTGGGAGCAAAGCCACGTCAGACATAAGCTTGCCAAAGTCTTGTGGATCCCTGTCGAGGGTGAAAGAGAGCTACCACTAGGTGAAAGAAAGGTCGGTTCACCTCTGATTTGGAGCCCAGATGAAGAAGAGCAGCTCCAGCTAAAGCAAGACTGGGAGGAGTTGATGGAGCTAATTGTGTTGGGGCAAGTTGAGCAAATTACGGCCAAGCACGGGCAGTGGTTGCAACTTCGTCCCAAGGCAGCAAACAGTAAAGCTCTGACCGAAGCTTATGGTGCTAATGGTAAACCGATCATGACGTTGCCCCGTGGGTTTTATTTACGCACCCAGTTTACTGCTCGGATCCTTGCCAAGCATTTTGGTAGTGACTTAGTGGACGGATAGCTCGATATCGTGATATCCCACCGCTTGGTTGCTGCCGCACTCATCGTAAGCATTATGCAAACGAAGGTAAGCACTTTGTACTCCTAAACGATGAAGCTCGTCTTTTACCTGCTCTAGACTCTGAAAGTGAATGGGCTCATCTTCAATACGTATAGGCTCAAGATGATGCTTAAATTCCACTGCTAGTAAATAGCTGCCAATGTCAGCACAACTGATGACAAATATTTTTGGGTCTTGTTCATGCTCGAGATGTTTGGCGTGCAGCCAGTGATCAAACTGTTCCTTTCTCATCGATGGTGCCTCCTTGGCCAAGTTGATAAGTGCATTAATAAGCATAGACTATAGATCCAAAGATCTCTTCAAAGCTATTGACCTATCCCCACTCATAAGCGGTATAGTGAAAAGAAAAAGGAGATCCTATGCAACTTCGGAAGCTACCCCACTCATCCTTAGAAGTGAGCCCGATCTGTTTGGGTACAATGACTTATGGAGAGCAGAACAGTCAGCAAGAGGCGAATTTACAACTCGATTACGCATTAGAGCGTGGCATCAATTTCATCGATACCGCAGAAATGTACCCAGTCCCACCTAAAGCGACAACCCAAGGGTTAACCGAGACATATATAGGGAATTGGCTTAAGCAATCGGGCAAACGCGACAAGGTTATTCTCGCTACCAAAGTCGCAGGTCCTCGCAACGTACCACATGTTCGAGACAATATGTCTCTTGACCGACGCAATGTGCATTTGGCCGTTGATCACTCCCTCAAGCGTTTGCAAACTGACTATATTGATCTTTACCAAATCCATTGGCCGCAGCGTGAGACCAACTGTTTTGGGCAGCTCAACTACCCTTACCCAGATGAGCAGCAACAGGTAACACTGATTGAAACTTTGGAAGCACTGGCCGAGTGTGTTCGCCAAGGGAAAATTCGCTACATCGGGGTATCAAATGAAACCCCATGGGGTGTTATGAGCATGCTGCATCTTGCAGACAAACATGATTTACCAAGAATTGTCTCGATACAAAACCCTTACAATTTGCTCAACCGCAGTTTTGAAGTGGGTCTGTCAGAAATCGCACACTATGAAGGGGTTGAATTGCTTGCCTATTCCCCACTTGCGTTTGGCTGCCTATCTGGCAAATATCTCGATGGTGCAAGGCCTAAAGGAGCAAGGTGTTCTTTGTATGAACGTTTTGTCCGTTACTTCACCCCTCAAGGTGAAGCTGCAACGAAAGAGTATGTTGAAGTGGCTCGTAAGTTTGGCCTAGATCCTGCCCAAATGGCATTAGCGTTTGTAAATCAAAGACCATTCGTCGCATCAAACATCATTGGTGCAACGACCATGGAGCAACTTAAGTCGAATATCGATTCTTTGGATATTCAATTGACCGATGAGATTTTGCAAGAGCTTCAAGCCGTCGGCATCAAGTACTCCAACCCTTGCCCTTGATCGATTTTATTTTCTGATGATGGACAATAATACGGGGCAGCCAATACAGGCTGCCCCTTTAGGTTACGTTGCTATTCTAGATCGTAACAGTCGATTGAAATGACGAATACGGCGTTCGGCTTTTAACGCAGGGCTCTCTGCAGCAATACCAATTGCACGGCCATCGGTTTCTAAACCAATATCACGCAACAAGTGCTCACTGTGCCATGGTAAGTCATAAGCTGAGCGGCGTACTTTTCTTCGCCATTCACGCTCTTCACGTTTCAGTTCGGCTTTTACTAAAGTTAGTGCTAATCGAGTGTAAATTGAGTGACGCATAATAGTCTCCAGTATATTCAAATACTGAGCTGGGAAGTGCGCCTAGGAATCTAAAGATTACTGCGGGGTTGACCCATCTTGGCTGCATTTCCGCAGCCCAATGGGTGCGGATTAATTATCGTTTATCACTGCCAATGGCAGGCATACAGGTAGCGTTAGCGCTAGCCATAGCGAAGACACATGAATGCATTGCAGATACAAAATTAAGCATGATGCGCCTCCGTACGTAATTAATCCAAGATAGGTAAGTTATTAATCACCAAACATAATTTCTAAGTAATCGTTTGGCTTCGGTTAAATATTAACCCATTAAATACATTTGGCAATATCTTATTCACAACAGTTATCAAAACATGGTATTCAACTAGTTATGCAACTAGGCAGATACAGAAATCAGAACAATTGGTAAGTTTACTAAGCTTTAAAAGCATAAAAGCGAGGCTTGTGCCTCGCTTTATCTCATTATCTGTTATCTCGCAGACACCTAAACTTCGCCAGCCTCAGAAATGAGATTGTGCTTATTGAGCAATCGATACATGGTCGCTCGAGATACTCCCAGCTCTTTGGCCGCTAAAGTCACCTGTCCTTCGTATGACTCCAGTACCATTAAGATAGCCTCTTTCTCACTGCGCTCACGGATCGCACGCAAGCTTCGCTTATTCTCCATACGCTTCGGAAGATCCAAGTGGCACTCATCGATCACAACAGAATCTGAAAGCAATACGACTCGTTTTATCTGGTTACTTAACTCACGTAAATTACCTGGCCAATGATACTGACACAGTGCTTTCATTGCCGCTTCAGAGTAGCTTTTGGCTTGAGCGTTGTATTCTTGAGAATAGATATTGAGGTAATAGTTGGCCAAAAATGGAATATCACTTGGCCTATCTTTCAAGCTCGGAACATTAACTCGTAACACGTTGAGTCGATGATAAAGTTCTTGGTTAAAGTCTCCATCGAGCAACGCTTTTTCCATGTCACTATGATTAGAAACCAATATACGAACATCAACATTGGCGACAGAATTGTTTGCCGACTCCACCGTACCTTCTTGAAGGTAGTCGAGCAGTCTCTGCTGGGAAGATGCCGACATACTCAAAATGTCATTGAACAATACCGTGCCACCATCCGCCTGCTCCAATACACACGGCTGGGTGTAATCCAAGCCAAACACTTCTCGCTCTAGGCGAGTTTCAGACATCGCACTGCAGTTTACGGCAATAAATGGCTTCTTAGAACGAGAAGAAGAATTGTGCACTGCTCGAGCCACCTTCTCCTTACCTGCTCCCGATTCACCAAAAATCAAAATGCTCACATCGGTAGGACCGACACGTTTTACCTGATCACGTAAGCGTTTGACCGTCATTGAGTCACCGATGAGCCCTAAATCACCGTTGTCACCATAGTGTGGCCATACTTTTTTCTCAAGCTTAAGCATGCCTGATTGGTGGCCGATAGTACTAAGCAACTGTGCGTCAGGGATTGGTGCTGTGAAGAAGTCGATGCAGAAGTTAACGATAAACTGGCAGATGGTATCTGAGGCAAGCTGTGATTCGCGAACAAAGGCAATCCAGCGCACATGTTTATGACTGCTGACTAAATTCGCCAAGCCGTTAAGGCTGAATTCATCCTGACTTAAGTCAACCACCCCAATACAGGGACCGACTTCGGTAAATAATGTTTGTGCTTCACGTAAGTCATCACATCGTTGACAACGCCATCCTACCTGCTCTAGCACCTTCAACCAGGGTTCATGTATGCCACCAACCAACACCAAAGAACCCGGTATGGAATCCATACGGAACTGACTACCCATGAGATTATCCTTGTTACTTAACTTTATTATTGTTAGCAAACTAGGTTGCGAGCATTAGCCCTTAATATCTCGCAACTTAGTGATTCTGCCTGTCTCGTTATTAAGACATAGTACAGCAAGGTAAAGGTTACAAGCTGGACAGATCAATGCATACCCATATTAATAACAAATAATCATGCAAGAATGTATTTATATTTATGATGCATATGATCTTCGCCGAGGTTTGAAAAATAATTTATAAAATTAATTGGAGTAATGCGAAGGTAGGAATAAGCTGGAAGTAATAAAAAAGCCGCATCAGAATGCGGCTGCGGCTTTTTATCTATTTCACGACTCGTAAACTTGGACGACCTTTCGGACGTTCGGGATCTTCACTCGAGGTATTTGTTTCGACAGCTTCAGTCTCTTCAGGTTGCTCAGAATCAACCACATCAAATGAAGATGGTGACACTTCTTCTTCCTGTGACTGTTGCTCGATATCCATGTACGCCTCTTCTGGCTCAAACATAGTACCTGCGCCGTTTTCACGAGCATAGATAGCATGAACAGCGTACAAAGGCACAATCACAGAGTGAGGACGCCCACTGAAACGTGCGTTGAAAGTGATCGCATCATTGCCCAGTTCTAACTGACCAACGGCACGTGGAGCAATGTTAAGAATGATCTGGCCGTCTTGCACAAACTCCATCGGAACACGAACACCATTCAGAGTCGCATCAACGACAAGGTGCGGTGTTAAATCGTTATCAACTAACCAGTCATAAAAAGCGCGCAACAGATAAGGGCGGCGCGCTGTCATTTGCTCGATATCCATTAGCGAACCAGACGCATCTCACGCTCAGCTTCTGTTAGAGAAGCTAGGAATGAATCGCGTTCAAATACACGGTTCATGTACACTTTAAGTTCTTTAGAACCAGGGCCGATTAGGTCGATACCTAGCTCAGGAAGACGCCATAGTAGCGGAGCAAGGTAGCAGTCAATCAAGCTAAATTCTTCGCTCATGAAGTACTCGTACTCAGCAAAGATTGGCGCTAATGTCAGAAGGTCGTTACGCAGTTTGTTACGAGCATTTTCAGCTTCTTCAGCATTGCCTTTCACGACTTTCTCAGCCAGTGAGTACCAGTTGTTTTCGATACGGAACATCATTAGACGGCTGTTACCACGAGCAACTGGGTAAACAGGCATCAAAGGAGGATGAGGGAAACGCTCATCTAGGTATTCCATAATGATGTTAGAGTTGTAAAGCGCAAGCTCACGATCCACTAGCGTTGGAACGGTTTTGTAAGGATTTAACTCAATCAGCTCACTTGGAAGATTATTTTCATCCACCAGCTCAACTTCAACACTTACACCTTTTTCCGCAAGAACGATACGTACCTGGTGGCTGTACATATCCGAGGCACTTGAGAAAAGAGTCATTACAGAACGTTTATTGGCAGCTACAGCCATTGAGCCCTCCAGCACATTAAAACCAATCAAAACAAGTATTTAATCAAAATTCTTTGCGTTAAATACTTACCGTGACTGTTGATACACATCAAAAAAACAATGGAGGCTAACTGCCTCCATTGCACACAAATTAGCGCCGTATGATATCACATTTAGTGAACATCACGCCAATACTCTTTCTTCAGTAGCACGACCACAATAGTGAAGATCACTAGGAAAGCCATTACCCACCAGCCCATCGCATGACGCTCAAGCTTAACTGGGTCACCTGAATATTCCAGAAAGTTGACTAGGTCGCGAACTGCGTCGTCGTACTCTGTCGAGCTCAGTTCACCACGGCCGTTTGAACGTGTACCAACCACCACTTGAACTTCTTCACCATCAACCACTTGTGTTTCAAAGATAGGTTCAGGAATTCCCTGAAGCTCTTCTAACACGTGTGGCATACCCACGCTTGGGAAAACAATATTGTTTACACCAAATGGACGAGATGGGTCTGCGTAGAAAGTGCGCAGGTAGGTATATAACCAATCCGTACCACGAACACGAGCCACTAGTGTCAGATCGGGTGGCGGAGCACCAAACCAGTTACCCGCTTGCTTGTTCGGGATAGAGTTTTCCATCAAAGAACCCACTTTCACTTCTGGGTCAAAGATCAAGTTGTCTTTTAGAAGCTCTACTGGAATACCGATGTCATTTGCTACTCGTTCATAACGTTGATACTCCATCGAGTGACAACCAAAACAGTAGTTCATGAACAGCTTGGCACCGTTTTGTAGCGACGCTTGATCGGTCAGATCATTGTTCGCCTTGTCCAGTGGCACACTTGAGCCACCTGCCGCCATCGCCAATGATGGCAACAGCGCAAAAAGCATTACAATCCACTTTTTCATTTGAATGTCACCCTCTCTGGCAATGGTTTCGTTGCTTCATTCTTGCTGTAGAAGAACAGCAATACAAAGAACATGAAGTAACCCAGACTAAAGATACGAGCAAGCAAGGTGTATAGGTCCGTTGCTGGCAGCGCACCAAGAATACCAAGCGCAATAAAGCTAATAGTAAACTGGATGATATTGATTAAGTGGAACTTACTGCGGTAACGGTAAGAACGTACTTTACAGCGATCCAACCATGGCAATAGGAATAGCACTACAATAGCACCGCCCATTGCGATAACACCTAACAGCTTGTCTGGAACCGCACGCAAGATGGCGTAAAACGGTGTGAAGTACCAAACTGGAGCAATGTGCTCTGGTGTCTTCAGTGGGTTCGCCGCTTCAAAGTTAGGTGGCTCAAGGAAGAAGCCGCCCATCTCTGGGTTGAAGAACAACACGTAGCAGAACAAGAACAAGAAGCCAGCCACACCAATCAGATCTTTTACCGTTCCATAAGGGTGGAAAGGAATTGAATCGATGATGTCATATTTCTTCGAGTAGTAATCGTGGAACTTAAACTGAGTCTGGTAATCATCGCCCATAGTGCCTTTTGGCAACTTGGTTTCGATACCGTCAGGGTTGTTTGAGCCCACTTCATGCAGAGCGAGTACGTGCAGTACCACCAATAGCAGCAATACGATTGGTAGTGCGATCACGTGTAGTGCGAAGAATCGGTTTAGCGTTGCACCTGAAATTACATAGTCACCACGAATCCATAGCGTTAGGTCATCACCAATGACAGGAATCGCACCAAACAGTGAGATAATTACCTGCGCACCCCAGAAAGACATCTGTCCCCAAGGCAGTAGGTAACCCATGAACGCTTCCGCCATCAGCACCAAGAAGATCAACATACCGAAGATCCACAGCAGTTCACGAGGCTTTTGGTAAGAACCGTAGATGAGGCCACGGAACATGTGCAGGTAAACCACGACAAAGAACGCCGAAGCACCCGTTGAGTGCATGTAGCGTAGCAGCCAACCGTACTCTACATCACGCATGATGTATTCGATTGACGCGAATGCACCTTCGCCAGAAGGAACATAGTTCATGGTCAGCCAGATACCGGTAACGATCTGGTTAACAAGCACCAGCATCGCCAGTGAGCCGAACAGATACCAGAAGTTAAAGTTCTTTGGCATCGGGTATTCAGAAAGGTGCTTTTTGTACGCATTCATTGCGGGTAAGCGTTTTTCTACCCAATCAAGTAGAGCTTGCATTAGGCTTCCTCCCCTTCATCGACACCGATAATAACTTTCGTATCCGATAGATATTTATGTGGTGGAATTACTAGGTTATATGGTGCAGGAACACCAGAGAATACTCGACCCGCTAGGTCGAACTTCGAGCCGTGACATGGGCAGAAGAAACCTGACTTAACCCCTTGAACATGTTCACCAAAAGTTTCTGGCAAATGGGTCGGAGAACAGCCAAGGTGGGTACATATCCCAACGGCGATAAAGAATTCTGGTTTAATCGAACGGAACTCGTTTTGAGCGTACTCAGGCTGCTGTTCAACTTGAGATTGAGGGTCAGCAAGCTGATCTTCAATTTTCTTCAAGTCATCCAGTGCAGGCTGACCACGTCGAACGATCCAAACAGGTTTACCCCGCCATTCGACACGTAACAGGCCCCCTTCTTCCAGTTTGCCGATATCGACCTCAACTGGAGCACCAGCAGCTTTCGCTTTGGCACTAGGGTTCCAAGATTTGATAAATGGTACGGCAACGCCAACCGTTCCCAAACCACCGACTACAGCTGTAGTGGCAGTCAGAAAACGCCGACGACCGCTATTTACAGGCGCATTGCTCATCCAACATTTCTCCCATCTGCTCCGTTGAGTTATTAATTTCCTATCAAGAGCATGGCTAACAAATCACGAACTTAGTTGTATTTATTTTGATGAGAAATGATAAAGAAAACCCTACTTTTTGACAAGATAAAGCTACCTTTTTGTAACATCTGTGAGGTAAATCGCCAGTGAAGTCACAAAAGGAAGGATAAGTGAATGTGATCCGTGTCGGGTTAGTAAGTTAGCGGTGATTGAGGGCACATTAACTGTGCTTTCGAGCAAGAATTCTGACTATAAAACTTGGAGTTTTTTACAATATTGTAATAGCAATGATATGTGCTCGAAGAGAAATAGTCTGCGAAGGGAAAATCGTGTTTTAGTATAAAAATGTGGGAGTGGATAGATACAAAAAAGCTCGGCATAAGCCGAGCTTTTGATTCCACAATCTGACCGAAGCCAGAGCGTAGTGTTCGAGCGACAAAGTCGCAGGAAAATTAACGCTTAGAGAATTGTGGACGACGACGTGCTTTACGTAGACCAACTTTCTTACGTTCAACGCAACGAGCGTCACGAGTAACGTAACCAGCTGCACGTAGAGCAGGACGTAGAGTCTCATCATATTCCATAAGAGCGCGTGTGATACCGTGACGGATCGCACCAGCTTGACCAGAAATACCGCCACCTTTAACAGTGATGTATAGGTCAAGTTTTTCAGCTAGTTCAACAAGCTCAAGAGGTTGCTTAACAACCATACGAGAAGTTGGACGACCGAAGTACTCTTCAAGCGTACGCTTGTTGATTACGATGTTGCCGCTGCCTGGTTTGATGAAAACACGAGCTGCTGAGCTTTTGCGACGGCCAGTGCCGTAGTATTGATTCTCTGCCATTTTCGAAATCCCCAATTAGATGTCTAGTACTTGTGGTTGTTGAGCAACGTGGTTGTGCTCAGCACCAGCGTAAACTTTCAGCTTACGGTACATAGCGCGGCCTAGAGGACCACGTGGTAGCATACCTTTAACTGCTAGTTCAAGAGCCATCTCAGGCTTACGATCGATCAGCTTTTCAAAAGTGATTGATTTTAGACCACCTGGGAACTCAGAGTGACGGTAGTAAACCTTACCCTTAGCTTTGTTACCAGTTACAGCAACTTTCTCAGCGTTTACAACGATGATGTAATCACCAGTGTCAACGTGAGGAGTGTATTCAGCTTTATGCTTGCCACGTAGGCGAGAAGCGATTTCAGATGCAAGACGACCTAGAGTTTTACCTTCAGCGTCTACAACATACCAGTCACGTTTTACAGTTTCTGGTTTAGCAACGAAAGTTTTCATGCTAATAATAACCCGTTAATTAAAATTTACACTTAAGGAGCAATATGCTCCCACTGTCTAAGAGCCCAGTCATCACCCCTTCGAGTGGGTGGCACTCTCGACCCCAAAAGGGTCTGCAGTAACGGTGGGTCGCAGGATTATAGGGAAGTCCGTAGAAAAAATCACCTCTTTTCGTGCAAAAAAGTCAATTTTTTCTACGTTTTTTTTAACTTTTGGTGAGATCGCTAGGCTAGATGCGCCAAAGCCAAGTATTCATGACTTTGCATTTCCGTCAAACGTGACTGACAACGTTTAAACTCAAAGCTCAATTGCCCTTCAGTATAGAGTTCATCCATGGCAACTTCTGCCGAGATAATCAGCTTGACCTTTCGCTCATAAAACTCATCGACTAACGCAATAAAACGCCTTGCAGCATCGTCTTTAGTCGCTCCCATTTGTGGGACGCAAGCCAGCAACACCGTATGATAGACCTTAGATAACTCGATATAGTCATTTTGGCTTCTGGCAGTTTCACATAACTGAGCAAATGAAGCATACAATACGTCATCGTGCGCATTCACCACTTCCAATAGGCGATGATTAACTTCTATCACTTTTTGCGCCGTGTAGTCGTGATGACCTATCAGTTGCTGATAATACTTTTCGAGGTTTTCCCCAGCTTGCTGATCTAAAGGGAAATGATAAATCTCGGCTTGTTGCAGAGTTCGCAATCGATAATCAATCCCACTATCCACATTGAGGATCTGACAGTTTTGGTTAATCAACTCAATAGCCGGCAAGAACCTCGCACGCTGCAAACCATTGCGATACAGATCATCTGGCGGAATGTTTGACGTTGCGACCAACACGATATTGCGGGCGAACAGAGCCTGCATCAAAGTGCCCAAAATCATCGCATCGGTGATGTCGGAGACAAAAAACTCATCAAAACAGATAATATCCACTTCCGCTTTGAAACGATCGGCTACTTTCTCGAGCGGATTTTCCACGTTGCCAAGCTCGGTCAATTCATCGTGTACACGGTGCATAAAACGATGAAAATGCATGCGAGATTTGCGAGATGTGGGCAAGGCCTCGTAAAAGGTATCCATTAGATAGGTTTTGCCTCGACCAACGCCTCCCCAGAAATATACCCCTTGAGGCGGCTTAGGCTGCTCAGCTTTTTTACCCAGCCATTTTTGCCAGGTTGGCAGCTCTGCCCTAGGTTGGTTTTGATAGTGGATAATATCTTGAAACAATCTGTCGAGCATTTCGACCGCTCGCCACTGCGCCTCGTCTTCCGCAAAGCCGTTGTCATTGATATCTTTCAAATATTGTTGTTTAGGCGTTAGATTTTGCATAGGCTCAAATCAGGTACAAAGTACTCTATCCCCTTATCCTTGGGCGCTTTTTTCTTTATTGGTTGTGGCACTCATAGTACCATGAGCCCGCTTTACAGGTAACGTTACAGTAACATTTGGCGGATCACATTTTAAAAATCTAAATCCGCATCAATCACCATATTCGTGATTTACTACCCGAAAAGAACAATAAAACGTTACAGATTTCCCACCACTATCAATCTCCATTGATAGGGTATTCAACTGTTAAAAAGGAGCATGTATGCCTTGGATGTATGCAGTGATTGGCTTAGTTGTCGGTTTAATCATCGGTTACGCCCTTTCACGCTTTATGACACCGGATGCAAATAAGCAAAAGTCGGTGCAAAAAGAACTCGATAGCGCAAAGTTTGAATTGGAACAGCAGCGACAAGAGCTTGCAGACCATTTTTCTCAAACAGCAGAGCTGCTGGATGTGCTTGGTAAAGACTACACCAAACTTTACCAGCACATGACCACTACCTCAGCGGAACTGTTGCCAAATCTGCCTGAGCAAGACAACCCGTTCATCAAGGCCGTGGCCGATGCTCAACCAAAAGAAGAGCAAAAAGAGGCAAGTCCTGAAGCTCAACCAAAAGATTATGCTCATGGCGCAACTGGAATGCTCAAAGACGAAGAAAAAGAGATCATTGAGAATCCGCAAACTGTGATTGAGAAAAAGAGCGCTTAATCCAAAACCTTGATTTAAAAGGGAGCTTCGGCTCCCTTTTTTGTTTTTCTAGGGGTTGAAAAATGAGCAGTGGAACTTTATGTCATGGCTTGAGTCATAATTTTACCTAACAGAAAGGAGCCTTATGATGAAAAAACCTATGCTCGTTTTGACTGCATTGACGCTTAGCTTAAGTTCCATCATCACCCCAATTTCTGCTCAAGCCGCACTCCCCGTGGCTGTGAGTGGTGAACAATTACCTAGCCTCGCTCCCATGCTAGAGCGAGTCACTCCCGCTGTCGTTAGTATCGCCGTGGAAGGCAAGCAAGTTTCCCAGCAGCGAGTTCCTGATGCATTCCGTTTCTTCTTTGGACCCGACTTCCCTGCCGAACAGATGCAGGAGCGACCTTTCCGTGGCCTTGGTTCCGGCGTCATCATTGATGCAGATGAAGGTTATATCGTCACAAACTTCCACGTCATCAAAGGCGCTGACGAAATCAGAGTTCAACTTCATGATGGCCGCGAGTATGACGCAGAGCTCGTTGGCGGCGATGAAATGGCCGACGTGGCGCTGATAAAACTTGAAGAAGTCGATAACCTGACTGAAATAAAACTGGCAGACTCAGATCATTTAAGGGTTGGTGACTTTACTGTTGCTATCGGTAACCCATTCGGCCTCGGTCAAACTGTCACTTCCGGCATTGTTTCTGCGCTGGGTCGCAGCGGATTAAACATCGAAAACTTTGAAAACTTCATTCAAACCGATGCTGCTATCAATAGTGGTAATTCAGGTGGTGCACTAGTCAACCTTAATGGCGAACTTATTGGTATTAATACCGCCATCTTAGGGCCAAACGGTGGCAATGTCGGCATCGGCTTCGCTATCCCGGCCAACATGATGAAGAACCTCACCGACCAGATCCTAGAGCACGGTCAAGTGAAACGCGGCATGCTCGGGGTTCAAGGGGGTGAACTCAATGCTGAACTCGCCGAAGCGCTCGGTTACAAGTCCAGCAAGGGGGCATTCGTCAGCCAAGTGGTGCCAGAAAGTGGCGCAGACAAGGCAGGTATTAAAGCTGGCGATATCATCGTCTCGCTTAACGATAAGAAAATCTCCACCTTTGGTGAGCTAAGGGCCAAAATTGCCAGCCTTGGTGCTGGTAAAGAGATCACCATAGGCGTCGTTCGTGATGGCAAAAAGCAAACCTTTGACGTAACACTGCAAGAAGCCAATGACGTTAAGACCAAAGCGGAAAAACTTCACGAAGGCTTAACCGGTGCAGAGCTTGCCAACACCGACTCAAGCGACGATATTCAAGGGGTTAAGGTAACGGATGTTGCCAAAGGCTCAGCAGCAGAAGCTTATCAGCTACAAAAAGGTGACATCATCATTGGCGTCAACCGTGTTCGCGTGAAGAACTTAGTTGAACTGCGCGCCATCGTTGATAAGAAACCGGGTGTGCTGGCGTTAAATATCCAGCGTGGTGAGCGTACGCTCTATCTCGTAATTCGCTAATTCTCCACCCTTTACACTATTAAGGGAAGCGGTTGTTACCGCTTCCCTTTTCTTTATGCCTAAACCAGTGATATCCTTTTTTATTCACGGATTTAACTCGACCTGAGGACGCTATGGTCAAATTCATTATGCGATCGACACTATTAGGGTTAGCGACTGCTGCCATTTTATTGGTATCAGTGCCTTCGTTGCGTCAATCTGCACTCAATATCCCAACGCCCTCTTTAGATAGCACCATAGGTGCGCTTCAGGTCTCATTTAGCAGTGCCGTGCGACGAGCAGGCCCTGCTGTGGTCAATATTTATAGTCGCCAGTACATCAAAGAAGATAAGCTAGAGCTCAAAACCCAAGGCCTTGGGTCTGGGGTTATCGTCAGCGAAAAAGGCTATATCATCACCAACTACCACGTCATTGCAGAAGCGGATCAGATCATCGTTGCACTGCAAGATGGCCGCTACTCGGCGGCAAACCTAATCGGAAAAGATCGACGCACCGATATTGCGGTACTAAAAATTGAAATGACGGGCTTACCTGTTATCCCGCTAAACCCTGAGTATCAACCTAACGTTGGCGATGTTGTGCTCGCGATTGGTAACCCGTATAACCTAGGACAGACCACCACCTTCGGCATTATCTCAGCAACAGGCCGCTCATCGATCAGTGCCGATGGTCGTCAGGCATTTATTCAAACCGACGCAGCTATCAACCAAGGTAATTCAGGCGGCGCACTGGTCAACACTTCTGGCGAGTTAGTCGGCATTAATACCGCATCTTTCCAACAAGCAACCGATCTTGAAACCTACGGCATTTCCTTTGCTATCCCCTACTCGCTAGCCAATACCATCATGGAAAAGATCATCGCAGATGGTCGAGTGATCCGAGGTTATATCGGCATTGATGGCCAAGACATCAACGCTGTTTCTGCCCGCTTACTTGGTGGTGACTACGTGGGAGGTATCATCGTTATGGGCATCGACCCAACAGGCCCTGCTGCACTCGCAGGCTTTCAAAAACAAGATGTGATCCTTGAAATCGACGGCCAGAAAATCAACGGTCGCGACAGTGTACTAGAAATCGTCGCACAACTACGTCCGGGCACCGAGGTTAAAATGACCGTATTACGTAAAGGTGAACTGATGACGATGGATGTGATTGTTGGGGATGATCCTAAAGGGTAATCTCGGCTAACGGCCATTAAATCAAAAACAACTAAGTTCCATTCCAACCGAAGCCGTTAGTGGAACGTCCGTTAGCACCTGCGTCCGCTTTTCCCTTTACCGAAAAAAAAACCGCCAAACTGGCGGTTATTTTTTTACTCTGAACTCTCACCCGAACCTTCGGCTCCATCGCCTTCCAGTTCGATTCTAGTCACTCGCTGCAAGCCTCTTGGCAGTAAACTGCCTCGGCGGCCGCGCTCGCCACGGAAATTGTCTAGGTCAGCAGGTTTGAGACCAAGCTTACGCTTACCTGCATACAAGGTAATTGTTGCGCCTTGTGGGATGGCAATCAGTTGCGACACCAACTCTTCACGAGCTTTGGCTTTCGCCCCCGGAATATTAATGATCTTATTCCCTTTACCCTTACTCAATTGAGGCAGGTCTTTAATCGGGAACAACAGCATCCGCCCTTGGTTCGTGATCGCCAAAATTTCATCACTATCAATATTGGCCACAGGCTGTGGCACAATCAGCTCTGACGCTTCTGGTAAGTTGACCAGAGCTTTACCGCTGCGGTTTTTCGATAGCAAGTCCGCGCCTTTACACACGAAACCGTAACCCGCATCGGAACCTACCAACCATAGCTGATCATCTTCACCCATTAGCACCTGAGTTACCGAAGTACCCGCAGCGACGTTCAAGCGACCAGTGATAGGCTCACCTTGGCTTCGAGCAGATGGTAGTGTATGCGACTCTAAAGAGTAACTTCGCCCATCTGAACCCATAAATACCGCTTGCTGATTACTCTTACCTCGGGCATGGGCAAGATATTTGTCACCGGATTTATAGTTGAGGCCAGCGGCGTCCACGTCGTGGCCTTTAGCGTGACGAATCCAACCTTTTTCAGACAACACAACCGTGATCGGCTCACTTGGTACCAAGTCACGCTCAGTCAATGCTTTGGCTTCTGAACGCTCAACCAATGGAGAACGGCGGTCATCACCATACTTCTCAGCATCCGCTTGAATTTCTTTCTTAAGCAGGGTGTTCATGCGGCGCTCTGAGCCCAGCAACTGCTCAAGTTTCTGACGCTCTTTTTCAAGCTCGTCTTGTTCACCACGGATCTTCATCTCTTCAAGTTTGGCTAAGTGACGAAGTTTAGTATCTAGGATCGCATCGGCTTGAATATCGGTAATACCGAAGCGCTCCATCAGCACCGCTTTTGGCTCATCTTCGGTACGGATGATCTCAATCACTTCATCAAGGTTGAGATAAGCAATCAACAAACCTTCTAAGATGTGCAAACGAGCCAAAACTTTATCGAGACGGTACTGCAAACGACGACGCACAGTTTCACGACGGAAAGTGATCCACTCTGACAGGATCTGCACCAAGCCTTTCACCTGCGGGCGATTGTCGAGGCCGATCATGTTGAGGTTTACACGATAATTCTTTTCAAGATCAGTAGATGCAAACAGGTGATTCATCAACTGGTCACAGTCAATCCGATTCGAGCGAGGCACCACTACGATACGAGTTGGGTTCTCGTGATCCGACTCATCGCGCAAGTCATCCACCATTGGCAGTTTCTTAGCACGCATCTGGTTAGCAATTTGCTCAAGCAATTTCGCCCCAGAAACTTGATGAGGAAGCGCAGTGATGACGATTTCACCGTTCTCTTTGCTCCATACGGCACGCATTTTGATGCTGCCTTTACCCGTACGGTAGATCTTTTCAAGATCCGATGCCGGGGAAATGATTTCTGCTTCGGTTGGGTAATCTGGGCCTTTGACGTACTCCATGATATCCGGAAGTTCAGACTTCGGATGATCGATAAGATGAATAGCGGCGTTAGCCACTTCACGCACGTTGTGTGGCGGAATATCTGTCGCCATACCGACGGCGATACCCGTAACCCCATTGAGCAGGATGTGTGGTAGGCGCGCAGGTAGCATTTGCGGCTCTTTCATCGTGCCATCAAAGTTAGGTTGCCACTCCACGGTGCCTTGGCCTAATTCACCAAGCAAGACCTCAGCAAACTTAGATAGCTTGGCTTCGGTATAACGCATCGCAGCAAAGGACTTCGGATCATCTGGCGCACCCCAGTTACCCTGACCATCAACCAGAGGGTAACGGTAAGAAAACGGCTGAGCCATGAGTACCATCGCTTCATAACACGCCGAGTCACCATGTGGGTGGTATTTACCTAGTACATCACCAACGGTACGTGCAGATTTTTTATATTTCGCCGCCGCCGAGAGACCAAGCTCAGACATAGCGTAAATAATACGTCGCTGAACCGGCTTAAGACCATCACCAATGTATGGCAAGGCACGATCCATGATGACGTACATTGAGTAGTTAAGATAAGCGTCTTCCGTGAACTTGCGCATCGGCAACTGTTCAACGCCATCGTATGTAATTTCGTTAGACATTGTTAAACCTCAGCCAAATCACCGTTATGTTGCAACCAAGAACGGCGATCATCCGCTCGCTTCTTGCCCAGCAACATGTCCATCATTTCGTTGGTCGCTTCGCTATCATCAATGGTCAGCTGAACCAGACGACGGGTGTTTGGATCCATCGTAGTTTCACGCAACTGCAGTGGGTTCATTTCACCCAGACCTTTGAATCGCTGCACGTTGATTTTGGCTGTCTTCTTCGAAAGACGTTCTAACACCCCTTCTTTCTCTTCATCATCAAGGGCGTAAAACACTTCCTTACCGCAGTCAATTCGATATAGTGGCGGCATAGCAACGTAGATATGGCCCGCTTCCACCAACGAGCGGAAATGACGAGTAAATAGCGCACACAGTAGAGTGGCAATATGAAGACCATCCGAGTCCGCATCGGCTAGGATACAGATCTTACCGTAGCGTAACCCGCTAAGATCATCGTTATCTGGGTCGATACCCAAAGCCACAGAAATATCATGCACTTCTTGCGATGCTAGTACCTGATCGGCAGAAACTTCCCAAGTGTTGAGGATCTTACCACGCAGTGGCATCACCGCTTGGAACTCACGATCTCGAGCTTGCTTAGCTGAACCACCCGCCGAGTCACCCTCGACAAAGAAGATTTCAGTACGAGCGAGATCTTGTACCGAACAGTCAGTCAACTTACCCGGCAATGCAGGGCCTGAGGCCACTTTCTTACGCACCACTTTTTTACTGGCACGCATGCGTCGATGGGCATTAGCAATACAAACTTCTGCCAACTGCTCAGCTAACTGAGGCTTTTCATTCAGCCATAAGCTAAAGGCATCTTTTACTACCCCTGAAACAAAGGCAGCCGTTTGGCGAGAAGACAAACGCTCTTTAGTTTGGCCCGCAAACTGAGGATCTTGCATCTTGACCGATAAGACATAAGAACAGCGGTCAAAGATATCGTCACCCGTGAGCTTAACACCGCGAGGCAACAAATTGCGGAACTCACAAAACTCTCGCATCGCATCAAGCAGGCCTTGGCGCAGGCCATTAACATGGGTACCACCTTGTTTGGTCGGAACCAAGTTAACGTAGCTCTCGGTGATCATCTCACCGCCTTCCGGCTGCCAGATCACCGCCCAAGTCGCCATTTCTGTTTCTGCGGTAAACTCACCGATGTAAGGTTCTGCAGGCAGCACTTCGTAGCCTTTTACGCCTTCGGCCAAGTAATCTTTAAGGCCATCTTCATAAAACCACTTGTGCTCTTCGTTATTCACTTTATCGCTAAAAGTGATTTCAAGGCCCGGGCACAGCACCGCTTTTGCTCGAAGATTATTGATAAGGCGAATTACTGAGAATTTAGCGCTGTCGAAATAAGAGGCATCGGGCCAGAAATGCACGGCAGTTCCGGTATTACGCATACCGCAGCTACCAGTTACGCTAAGCTCGGTCACAGCCACACCGTGTTCAAAAGCAATCTCATGCACCTGACCATCACGCTTTACTGTAACTTCAACACGCTTAGAGAGGGCATTTACTACCGAGATACCAACACCGTGCAAACCGCCGGAGAATTTGTAGTTATCGTTCGAGAACTTACCGCCAGCGTGAAGCTTGGTCATAATAAGCTCAACCCCAGAGATACCTTTCTCAGGGTGAATATCAACAGGCATGCCACGACCATCATCGATCACTTCAAGTGACTGGTCGGCATGGAGAATGACTTTTATTTTCTTTGCATGACCTGCTAAGGCTTCATCGACCGAGTTATCGATAACCTCTTGAGCGAGGTGGTTTGGTCGCTCGGTTTCGGTGTACATACCAGGGCGGTGTCGTACTGGGTCGAGACCTTCAAGAACCGACAGGTCTTTCGCATTATATTGTTCAGTCATAATACGGAAATTTACTCAATATGAATTGGGACAAACGCGACGTGCGTTGTAACGCTAATTAATGGGCGACAGGTTAACTAGGTCGCCGCTGATTTGCCATGACAAATGACAAGAAAGCTCTGATGGAACATAGTCTGGAACCGATGCAACTATGTCAAGTTAGAGCCGTGGAATAAGGGAAATTTTATGACCTGCCGCCGAAGTTGTGTGGTTTTATTAAGCAGGTCTGGAATAAATAGCTAGCGCCAAGCTTATAGCTCTAGAAAATCGATAATTTGCCCCAAGTAGCGCTCAAAGCCCACAAAACTGTGGTCACCGCCCTGCTCAACACTCTGTTTCGCCCCTTGGTATTTTGTGACCGCTTGGCGATAATCTAGCACCTCATCTTCCGTCTGCTGCAATAACCAAAAGTCTTCGACTCGGTTCAGCTTAGGAGTGTCTAGCGCTTTGAGCTGATCAATATGCTTGCTCTCAAGCATGTATTCTTGTCCAGTATACGGGTTGGTTTGCTCACCTAAATAATCGACTAGCAGCTCATAAGGTTTAACGGCTGGATTAACCAACACCGCTTTGAAGCCAAACTGATGATTCAGCCAAGTCGACAAATACCCACCAAGGGAGCTGCCCACTAAGCCGATACGATAGTCTGCTTGATACTGCTTAACCAAATCAAGCAGCTGCTGCGCTGCTTGTTCAGGAAAACAAGCCATTTGTGGAATTTCGATACGAATATCAGGGCGATGCTGTGCAATATAATCTCGCATCAAGTTGGCTTTCATCGATTTAGGAGAGCTATTGAATCCATGGATATAGAGCAATAAAGGCGGTTTGCTCACTATCAATACCCTCCTGATGCGAAATCAGGCACAAAGCAGCCAGAGCTTAAACGCCCCACTTGGGTTTCAACCTTACCATCAGGGTACAAATCTAGGTATCGCCATCCCGGAGAAACATCGTCGAGGGCAAAATCGCTGGAATTCGGCTTAAATTGGACGCAGGTCGATGGTGTAGCAATTACACGCACATCGTTTCGCAGCTTATCGAAATCTTGATGAACATGACCACACAGTATCGCTTTAACGTTAGGGTGTTTATCCACCACCTGCCAAAATTGCTCGCTGTCATGCAAAGTATGCTGATCTAGCCACTGACTTCCAACCAACAATGGATGGTGATGAAGCAGAACTAGCGTATGTCGCTGCGGATGCTGTGACAGTTTGTCATCCAACAAGGAGAGCTGTTCTTGGCTCAAACGTCCGTGAGGCACGCCTACTACTTGGCTATCCAATAACACCACTTGCCAGTGCTCTCCAAGCAATATGTGAGATAAAGCATTCACCTGCTGAGCTGGGAATACGCTTTCCATGCTGGGTTTAAAATCATGGTTACCCGGCAACCAAAAGCACGGCTTCTCCAACGGAGCTATACCGTCAACAAACCGCTGATAGGAATACTCACTGTGATCTTGGGAAATATCACCAGTGGCAAGAATGGCATCGAAAGGCTTATCTTCGCAGGCAACAGCATCTACTACTGCCCGAAAGCTATCTAACGTGGTAACTCCTAGTAATGAGCCATCTTCTGGCTCAAACAAATGCGTATCGGTGATTTGCAACAACGATACGCATTGATCCGAATTGGTAGTTAATCTCAAAACAAAGACCCGACTTTAATCTCTCTCAAACTAGACTTTCTCAAATTAAAATATTGGCGCACGGCTTATACCGTTTTTTAAGCAGAAAGTTAGCCACTCACCTAAAAAGCGATTTAGCTGAAATTTCTCATCTTTCTGTGCCATTTTTTTATTAGGGTAATCGTAACGAGCTTGGACCCGTGAAATCTGTTCACTAGCACACACTTCTGCAACTCGAGCATCGTGATATAAACGAACAGTCATCTTCGGCAGAGGAAAACTTGGCACTTCGTCACATTGGCACACATCTATTAAGGTGGTGTATTTGGTTACTTCACTCACTTCTAACTGATAGGCAAGGTCAGCCACTTGATAAGAACGCACATCTCCAACGCTCGGCTGGTTTGGCAGCAAAGCGTTCAGTTTGGCGTAATTTGTCTCGTAAACCCGCATTAACGCCGCAAGGTCTACGTGATATGGCTTTTGCTCTATCATTTATTGTTCGTCAGTCCAGCGAGTTTTTAGTTCCTGATGATGAAGCTCTAACCACTGCAAAGCAATGATTGAAGCGCCATTCTCAATTTTGCCTTGGGCAATTAAGTCATAAGCCTTCGTGCGTGGCATCACATGCACACGAATATCCTCATCTTCATAGTCTAAGCCATGAATTCCGGATGCGCTCGTTGCATCAACCTTGCCTGCAAATACAAATAACTTTTCATCACAACCACCAGCAGATGGGAAATAACTGGTTACAGGTTCAACCATTTCTACTTTCACACCAGCTTCTTCCATAGCTTCACGTCTAACCACTTCTTCAGCAGACTCGTCGGTATCAATGATCCCTGCGACAATTTCGAGCTGCCAAGGATTCTCATCATTAAGACAACCAACCCTGAACTGCTCAACCAAAACCACCTCATCACGAACAGGATCATAAGGCAGCAGAGCTGCTGCAGGGCCACGAACAAAAAGTTCGCGCTCAAATTCGCCACTCCAACCACCAGCAAACAAGCGGTGTTTGATTCGATATTTGACCATCTTAAAAAAACCGTCAAAAATTGTGGTCTTTGAGATGATTTTTACATCACGTTGAGTAAACTGCTGTGATTCATTATCAGACATTTGCATCTCCTGCATCTGTGTAGCTCAAATACTACTCTTAGATGCGGATACAACCAACGATGGCATTCAACTTTTTTGATAATGATTGCAAAAAAATTTCAGTTTCGAAAGTTTTTTACTGCACAACTGGACAGCAAACTACGAGACATGCGATTATTTGTACGTTGAATAGCTAAATACGTTACACTCACTGAATCTCATTAATATTGAAAGGCAAAGGAAAAGCACAATGAAAAAGCTGCTTCCACTATTTATCACTGCCGCACTAGGCAGCATGGCAACGTCTGCATACGCAGACAGCATCACAGAAATTTACGAGCTGGCAAAAAAGAACGACCCACAGTTGCTAGCTGCTGAAGCAAGTAAAAATGCAGCTTTTGAAGCCATCGATATTTCTCGCAGTACCCTACTGCCACAAGTTAACCTGACCGCCTCTTACGACATCAACAAAGTCACGGCTAAAGGCAACAATGCAGACTACAACCAACTTGGTGCAGGCGTAGGTTTTAGCCAAGAACTGTACAACCGTGCAAGTTGGGTAACACTGGACCAAGCAGAAAAAACAGCGCGTCAGTCTGACTCTTCTTTTGCCGCTGTACAGCAAGGTCTGATCTTGCGAGTAGCAAGCGCATACTTTGAAGTACTTCGTGCGCAAGATAGCCTTGAGTTTGTACGAGCAGAAAAAGCCGCAGTAGCTCGTCAGCTAGAGCAAACCAAACAACGTTTTGAAGTAGGCCTATCAGCTATCACTGACGTACATGATGCTCAAGCACAATTCGATAGCGTATTAGCATCTGAAGTGTTGGCAGAAAACACCCTGATCAACAGTTATGAGTCACTTCGTGAAATCACAGGTGAACAGCACGATAACTTAGACGTTCTAGATACTGAGCGCTTCTCTGCACAACCAACTAAAGCGTCAACAGATGCTTTGATTCAAGAAGCAGAAGAGAAGAACCTGACGCTACTTGCGCAAAAGATTGCTCAAGATATCGCAAAAGATTCAATTGCTCTTGCAAGCTCTGGTCACTTACCATCACTAACTCTTGACGGTGGTTACAACCATTCAGACGTTGATAAAGGCATCAACGAAGGTAAGACTGATGCATTCAATGTCGGCATCAACCTGTCTGTGCCTCTATACTCTGGTGGCCGCACGACCGCACAAACCAAACAAGCGGAAGCTAACTACGTTGCTGCAAGCCAGAACCTTGAGCAAACTTACCGCAGTGTTGTAAAAGAAGTTCGCGCTTCAAACAACAACATCAACGCAACCATCGGTGCGCTAAAAGCTTATGAGCAATCGGTAGTTTCTGCTGAATCTGCACTTGAAGCCACTGAAGCAGGTTTTGAAGTAGGTACTCGTACCATCGTTGACGTACTTGACTCAACTCGCCGCCTATACGATGCAAACCGTAACCTTTCAAACGCACGTTACGACTACATCATTAGCGTTCTGACTCTGCGCCAAGCAGTTGGTACTCTAAGCGAGCAAGAGATCCTAGACATCAATGCAGGGCTGAAATCGGCGCAATAATTGTCCGATTCCACTCCACCCCACCGACCAAACCGCTCACATTCGAGCGGTTTTTTTTCACCTCCCCTATGAATGTTTCATTTTGTAAACAAATAATAAATTAGTTGCACAAAAACACACTTAATATCACACACTTGGTATTAAGTTCTCCCACCTTTTCAAACTCTACCCGCGATCAAAAAATGCGCGAATGGCAATGAATACATTTACTTACGAAAAATATAACCACATATGGAGTATGTATATGAACGTCAGGAAGCACCTGCTTGCTATTTCAATTGCCTCAACCTTAATCGCCTGTGGTGGCGGTGGTGGCGATAGCGGAGAAAGTGGTGGAGACACCCCGTCTCCTGTCACTCCGACCTCTGTTAACGTGACTGGTAAGGTAATCGATGGCTACATTCAAGGTGCAATGGTTTACCTGGATTTAAACGTAAATGGTCAATGGGACGAGGGGGAACCTAAAGCCATTTCAGATAGCAGTGGTAGCTATAGTATCGAGGTGCTAGAAGAGCTTGTTGCTCAAGCGGCAAAAGCCCCTCTTCGAGCCTATATCGGTGAAGGTGCAATAGATATCGATACAGGTGAAAATTTCGATGAGTCACCAGTACAACTATCTTCGCTTCCGCTTGGTGAGCTTGATGTTAAAAGCACCCCAAAACCAGCATCAATCACACCATTTACAACCGACTTAGTCGCTGAAGTTGAAGAGCTTATTGAACAAGTAGCCTCTGGTGAGACATCCGCTGACAAGTTGGTCGCTCAAGTAAATAGCGTTAAGTCTGAGCTTGCAAGCCAGTACGGCATCGATAATCAGGACGCACTATTCGGTGATTTTCTCGATGAGAGCAGCGTCGATAAGAGCTTGATTAAGGAGCTAAGTGCTACAGCGGTGAAGCGTGTTAACGAACAGCAAAACGATTATAAGCGTCATCAACAAGCTAAAGAAAAAGCTGAAGAAGGACAGTTGGTCAAAGTCGGCTCTCACCGAGAAAGCTTTGTGGAGTGGCATACTGGTGAGCTTTTGCATCTACTGATCGAATGGCAAGAGATCACGACTAAAAATGAGGACGGGTCGAAACTTATCGAGAAGAGCATCACTAAGTTCTTTTGTGATGAAAAATACACCTTAAAAACGAATAGTAACGATGAGCCTTTGATCTATGAAACTGTCGAAGTCACCGAGACTATCGATAGCACTGGCAAGTTCACCTCTCTAACTAAGTACAACATCGACAAAAATGGCGATGGGGAGAGAAAGTTCTTTGGTCAAGCCTACTCCGTCGGCCAGTCCTATGACAACGGTGCTTATAAGCAATATCTTGAATACTTTGATGAAGGCAACCCGAGTGATGATGACCCAAGCCTGCCCGACCTGAAGCGCTATTACGATGATATCGATCTAGTTGCCGCCGTTAAAGCAGGGGATATGAGCCAGCTCGACATGGTGCAAAGTAAACTAGAGCAAACTGAACTAGTCGACTCAGGCGAACTCATCCACATTTACAACTACTCAGAATATAAGCCTACAGACTTTGTTTCTGTTAAAGAGTCCAAGGCATATTTTGCGGAGAATCGCGTTAAGGTAACTACCGATGAACGCACAACCCACAAGGTGGAAAAAGACTGGGGGGCTGATGGAATTATCAATGAAGTATCCGAGAAAACCAGCTTTGCGACAGGGGCGAGCTTAGTCAAAGAAGCCAAGCCAATTTGGGCACAGCGTAGCGATGATGTTTGGGAAGAGTATGCCGACTACCGCTACGATAATGGCAAATTGATCGACTACTGGTATGAATGGGAAACGCTTACTGAGATGGTTGGAGGCGTCAAGACGGAGACAGTATCAGGGAAGCGTTATGCGCTTGATCTGAAAACCAATGCTGCGGCTCTTCCTAAGGTCCCATTCCATGAGTACAGCGCTCGCTATCAATATATCAGTGACGAATTAACTATAGAAGCCTCTAACTGGACCCACTTTGCTGTGGAAGAATTAGACTTTACCGTCAACGAGCAAAGTACAGGGCAAAAAGTGACTTACTGGCAGCTAGATTCGCCAAAACACAACCTGTGGGTTGGTCATGAGTTTTCCGAGTGGCATAGCCGAGATGTCAGCAATCTTGCTGACAAAGTAGTCTCGCTAGTAAACAGTGGCACGACATTAAGTAACATCAATAAAAGCAACTTGCCTGGGCTCAACGATTACAATCGACTCATATTTTCTAACAGTTTCATCTATGATTCGGATGGCGATGCGAGAACTTGGTACGTGGTAAGCTCTGAAAATGCACTTGATAGCAACCCAACCTGGGAGTTGGAATCCTTCGCTCTCACTCAAGAGGACACCAATCTTGTTTGGAGAGCCGAGCCAGGTGCACTTTTCGCTTTGACCCCTGATGGCACAGATTCTATCTGTCTGAACCAGTACAATTGCTACAATAGCGTTAGATTGCCTTTGGTGAGCATAGATACCGATAGTGGTAGTTTCTTGACCCATTTTGCTTGGTGGGAAAGCCACCCTGCATATTTCTTCCAAACTTTAGAAGAAGCACAAGCTAAATTGGCTGAAGTAACTAAACAATAACCTATTGTTTAAATGATAAAAATGCCGCTCATTGAGCGGCATTTTAACTATCTAAGCCTCTAGAGCGCTTTACCCGCGACCACCTTTGATCGCTTCAATGATTTCTGTGGTTGAACAACCATCTTCAAAGTTAAGCACTTTCACTTCACCGCCTGCGGCAATCACTTCTTCACCACCTGCGATCTCTTCAGGTTTGTAGTCACCACCTTTCACTAGCAAGCTTGGCAGCACCTCTGAAATAAGACGCTGCGGCGTTTCTTCACCAAATGGAACCACCCAATCAACAGCGCCTAAGCCTGCTAGTACCGCCATACGACGGTCGGTTGGGTTCACTGGGCGACCTGGGCCTTTAAGCGCTTTAACCGACTCGTCAGTATTCACCGCAACAATCAGGCGATCACCAAGCTCAGCAGCGTGGTTCAGGTAAGAGACATGACCAGCATGAAGGATGTCAAAACAGCCGTTGGTCATCACCACTTTCTCACCTTTAGCGCGGGCCTTTTTAACTGCTTCAATCAAATCTGCTTCAGAAATGATGCCAAAATCTGTGTCCTGACTGCCGTGAATCGCCTCTGCAAGTTCAATAGTAGACAGGGTCGAGGTACCCAATTTGCCGACCACAACACCTGCGGCTGCATTGGCTAACGCACAAGCTTCTTCTAAAGGTTTTCCAGCCGCAACCGAGGCCGCAAGCACGGAGATCACCGTATCACCCGCACCTGTTACGTCATACACTTCTTTTGCCAACGTCGGTAGGTGGAATGGCTTCTCACCACGTCGCAACAGCGTCATACCGTGCTCGCTGCGAGTAACAAGCAGCGCTTCAAAATCAAACTCTTCAATCAGAGCAAGACCTTTTTCTACCAGTTCTTGTTCATCTTGAACTTTACCCACCACCAGCTCAAACTCCGCCATGTTAGGCGTAAGTAAAGTGGCACCGCGATAGCGCTCAAAATCTGCCCCTTTTGGGTCGATAAAGACAGGAACGCTCGCAGCTCGAGCCTTTTGGATGAACGATTGAACGTGCTCTAGCGCACCTTTTGCGTAATCCGATAAGATCACCGAGCGCACGTTTGGCAGTGCTTGTTCCATACGGCTTAAAACGAGCTCAGGATCGGTATCTTTAAAGCTGTCTTCAAAATCAAGACGGATCAGCTGCTGACCACGACTCATCACCCGCAGTTTGGTGATGGTTGGGTAATCCGCAAGCTTAACAAAATCACAGTTCACTTTTAGCGACTCAAGTTTGGCCGCCAGTGTCTCTGCTGGTTCATCCTGACCTGTTAAACCAACCAAATGTGCATGACCGCCGAGCGCAGCGATATTCATTGCTACGTTCGCCGCACCGCCAGGACGTTCTTCGTTGTCTTCAACTTTAACCACTGGTACTGGGGCTTCCGGTGAGATACGCCCCGTAGGGCCATACCAGTAGCGATCCAACATAACATCACCAATGATCAGAACGCCTGCATCAGCGTAATCAGGCAAAATGGGTTTCATAGTTTTCTCCAATAATTCTGCTGCGGAGCATGGTATCACACCGCATTGTAGCGACAAGCCTCTAACTCGCCGCTTGTTATCCAGTTTAGGCTAAATTACCCCAACCACTCTTGCCAAGCTTGGGTCACTACCGACCTTTCTTGCTCAAAACGAGACAAATCGACGTCGGCATCTAAATTCAGTAAGTTACGGCGGTGAATTTCATCGCGCATATTAGTGTATGCATTGACCAGCTGACGAGCCTGTTGAGCAGGCAACAGATCTAATTCCGACGCCATCTCCAAAATTCGCACATTATCTGAATATTTGTAGATAAGCGGAAGTTCACCACCTTTGAGAAGCGCCAAGTATTGCACTAAAAACTCAACGTCGGTAATACCTCCAACGTCCTGCTTGAGCATGAAGCGCCCCTCTTTCTTACCGCCCAGATGATCACGCATTTTTTCACGCATCTTCACTACATCGACTTTAAGTGACTCTGCTTCACGGCTTAATTGCATCACCTTAGCGCGGCTTTGATTGAAGGCATCGATCAGTTCTTGGCCGCCAAAAATAGCTCTCGCACGCACCAGCGCTTGGTGTTCCCACGTCCACGCTTCTTGATGCTGATACTCGTCAAATGAATCGATATGCGTCACCAACAAACCAGAAGCGCCAGATGGGCGCAGACGGGTATCCACTTCGTATAAGGTCCCAGATGCGGTACGGGTGGAGAAGATATGAATGATGCGCTGAGCCAATCTTAGGTAGAACTGGCGACCATCAATGTCTTTCTTGCCATCGGTATAACTGTTATCGGGACAGTTATGAATAAAGACAATATCCAAGTCTGAGTTGTAACCTAATTCCCAGCCTCCAACTTTGCCATAACCAATCACTGCAAAGCCCTTATCACCAGTGTCGCCGAGATGGTTCGGTTTACCATAGCGCTCGGTCATTTGCATCCAAGCTTGGTTCACGACAGCGTCAACGATAGCTTCAGCTAAATAGGTTAAATGGTCACTGACTTTCATGATTGGCAGTGCCCCGGCAATATCCGCTGCCGCTATGCGTAAAATTGAGATCTGTTTGAACTGACGCAGCGCTTCCATCTGCTGCTCCATATCATCTTGCGGGATACGGGCAAGATAATCACGCAGCTCAGTGCGATAATCTTCCAAAGCAATCGGATTATAGAGGTGCTGAGGATCAATCAGCTCATCAAGCAAGATTGGGTAACGAGCAAGCTGCTCGGAAATCATCGGACTTGCCGTACACAAACGCACCAGCTGGGTTAATGCGGCAGGGTGTTCATCAAGCAGCTCTAAATAAGTGGTTCGAGTTGCGATGCGATTAAGTAAATAGCACACACGTGGCAGGCCAAACTCTGAGTCTTTGTGGTTATAAACGCTTTGATACACCTTCGGCATCAAGCGATTCAACACTTCTCTTCCGCGTGGACCTAGCGTCTTTTTCGCCAAGTCTTGTTTAAACTGGATTAAGGTACTGACCGCCTGCTGAGGTGAGCTCACTTGCAGGTCTTCCGCCAGAATATGCTCTAGCACTTCCGGCTTCTCAGCCATATTCCACAGCTCTTTGAAGTGCGTTAGAACTTCGCTTTCCTCTTCTTCATCATCGCCAATCAATTGCTCGAATACCTGGTGGATGGCGGCCATGTGGCGCTGAATTTGCTCAAACAATTGCTCCCAGCTCTCTACTTGCATGGCATGGGCCAAACGCACTTGGTCGAGCGCTTTATCTGGCAGGGTTTGGGTTTGTTTATCAGCTAAGGCTTGAATGAGGTTCTCAAGGCGGCGTAAGAAACAATAGCCATCACGAAGTTGAGTGACTTCTTCCACTGGTAGCAGCTCTAGCTGTTCAATCGAGTCGAGGGTTTCTAATAACCCCCGATGACGCAAAGAAGGCTCTCTACCTCCACGGATCAGCTGAAACACCTGAGCGATGAACTCTACTTCGCGAATACCGCCTGCCCCTAGTTTAATATTGTTGGTCAAACCGCGGCGGCGCACTTCACTGGTGATCATCGACTTCATTCGGCGCAGTGATTGCAGCGCACTAAAGTCCATATAGCGACGGAAGACAAAAGGACGCAACATCTGACGCAGCTCTTGGTACTGGGGATACATCTCTTTGCCCATCACCCGAGCTTTGACCATGGCATAACGCTCCCAATCACGTCCTTGCTCTTGGTAATAATCTTCTAACGCGGCATAGCTCATCACCAATGGACCACTTTCACCAAACGGGCGCAGACGCATGTCAACCCGATAACAGAAACCATCAAACGTTTGCTGATCCAGCGCCTTGATCAAGCGCTGGCCGAGACGGGTGAAAAATTGCGAGTTATCAATGGATCGTCTCGCCCCTTGAGTCTCTCCATTTTCTGGGTAAGTAAATATCAGATCGATATCCGATGAAAAGTTGAGTTCGCCTCCCCCTAGCTTACCCATACCGATGATCAGCATTGGCTGAGCATCACCCTGAGCGTTACAAGGTGTGCCCCACTCATTACTGCACGTTTTATACAAGTGACGATAGGTCTCAACAATCATGGCTTCTGCCAGTTCAGACAAATGCGCTAAGCTCTGCTCTAGACTCCAAGAATGCACGAAATCACGCCAAGCAATATAGACCATCTCGCGGCGACGAAATTGGCGTAAGCGACGCAGCATGCTCGGTTCGTCTTGACATTTTTCTAGCTGACGAGCCAACTTGTCGCGGTAATCTTCAGACCGATTTTGCACACTCAGCATCTCTGGCAAACGCTGGCACAGCTTCTCATCTTGTTGCAAAGACTCTGAAATAAAATCACTCAATCCCAAAACTTGATCCAGTTCATGACGAGTAGTGCTAGGCCAATTTGATAATACGTCTGGATAGAGGTTTTCGATTTTTTCGATAGCGTCAGCAGCTTGCTGCTTGAGAAGTTGCGGATGTTCCATGGATTATCCTTGTCACTGTACGTTACTAGCTACCTTAACAAAAAAAGCCCACCTAGTAAGGTGAGCTTCAAGAGTTTGATTAATAAAGTCGATCAGACTTTAAAACTGTGAATTTTGCCGTCCAGCTCTTCGGCGTTACTCTGCATGACTTCTGAAGTTTCAAGCAGCTCAGTCACTACCACGACAGAGGCTTCCACCAACTCGCGTACATTGGTCAAGTTCTGATTCATCTCTTCAGCTACTGTACTTTGTTGACCTGCTGCTGAGGCGATCTGGAAGTTCATGTCATTAATCTGGGTGACTTGATCAACAATGCCATCGAGTTCAGTACCCGCATTGGTGACTAGCTCAACGCCTTCGGCCGCTTCTACGACGCTTTTCTCCATCAGATCAACCGCACTATTGGCACTGGTTTGCAGCTGGGTGATCATCTCTTGGATCTCAACCGTTGCCTGTTGAGTTCGCTGCGCCAGATTACGCACTTCATCGGCCACCACGGCAAAGCCACGACCTGCTTCGCCTGCGCGAGCCGCCTCAATCGCAGCATTCAGTGCCAGCAAGTTAGTTTGCTCAGAAATACCTTGGATAGTGCCTACGACGCTGCCAATGGATTCAACTCGTTCTTCCACCTCATTGATTGCTTGGGCTGACTGCGAGATATCGGTCGACAACTCATTCATCTTGCCTACAGAGTCCATCACGAAACGTTGGCCTTGCTGCGCCTGATGTGAAGCACTTTCAGTTACGCTAGAGGCATTTTGCGCATGCTCTGCAACCGTCTGCACCGTCGTCGTCATCTCACTCATTGCTGTGGCTAACTGGTCAATTTCGTTAAACTCTTCCTGAGCTGACTCTTTAGTTTCAGACATGCTAAGCGTCATCACTTCCGTCAGCGCAGAAAGCTCCTGAGAAGAAGAGACTTGTGTTTTGATGACGTCTTGCAGCTGCAAACGAGTCTTTTCAATCTCACGAGCAACCTCGCCAAACTCGTCTTTACAGTTCATCTCGTACGGTGTTGAGAGATCTTTCGATGCCATGGCACGGATTGATTTGGTCAGAAACTCGATCTGTCTAAGCATGATGCCCGCAGTGCCCAGCAACAAAACGATAAAACCTGCGACCATCAAAGCAGTTTGCCAAACCACTTGCACTAAATAATCGTTATATTGCTCCAGCGCCACTTCCGAACCTTGAGAGGCGACAACGTACCAGTTCGCTGATTGCAGTTTGGCAGCATACTCAACAGAACCTTCATCACCAATTTGGTAACTGCTGCTCGTGTTGCCCGATGACAAGAGTTGGTTAATGGTTTGACCCAGCTCCGTGGTTTGGTTCAAGTCACTCAACTTGCTGGCCTGTGGGTGCCCTGATACGGCACCCGTATCCATATTAACCACATAGACAAATAACGAATCTTGAGCTGAAGAGGAAACTGATAGTGTTTTATCTACAAAGGTTAAAGTAGCCTCTTTGTTCTGAGAAAACATCTGTTCAAGAAACCTCGCTTGAGCATTCGCAATGTTTCTTGATTGCTCTTTTTGCACGTCTATTAGCGAGTAATAAAAGGTGTTTGCATCCCAGAGTTGCTTAGCCACGATCAGCACGGTACTAAATACCATCAACAGCACCATCTTAGGCACTAGTCGAAAATCGGTAATGACACGCTCCCATGGCTTAAAAGTTAAACTCGCCATAAACGGTACTCCAAATTAGTGTTAAACCTCACCAACCGAGGGTAGTTGGTTGTCCTTTTTCTTGTGCGCTTATTTATTTCACGCCTCGTATAAAGCCAGCATGATAACAAAATGGCTGCACAAGCTTTGAGCTATTGGTCAAAAATGGCCAGGCAATTCTACAATTTGTGATCGTAACCAAATTGTTACCCTTCAATCGACGCTTCCACATAGGGAATTGGTTGCAAACCATTACATCGACCACAGCTTGATAAGCTTTAGCTCCATACCCTAAAACTGAGACCCAGCTATCACTCCCCCACTCGTGAGCTAATCAATAAATATTTGTATGATTTATTCTGTGACCTCAGACCAGCCACATCACAACGCAGTCACAAAGTCTGCGCTACTAATTACTGGCGGTCTGAATTACAATTGCAAAGATATCTGCCTTGAATTTGAGAGTTGTAGTTGAGCGCCTTATTTACCCATCAAGCCTGGCAACTGAGCTTAGATGACCCAAACCAAAAACTTCTCGTTCTGTATCTTGCCAACATTACTGATCAGCACGGAAAAGTGAGCTTTACGTTGAGTGAAGCGGCGAATGCGTGTGGCTTTGCCTCAGAAATGGCAGTGGCGAACTTGATGGGCACACTCGGTGGCCTGGGTTTACTTGAAAAAACTGGGACCAGCCAACAAGCTCGAGTTGAAGTGCATCATTGCCAGTTGCATTTGGCCACGCCGCAAACACCTGAAACCGAAACATACGAACAGTCACCTGAACCGAGGCAAATTCCGGTTTACAATCCAGCACCAAAAGTGCCGAGCCAAAGTGCAATGGCACCACCTATGCCAAATTGGGCCAGCACTGAACTAGGATTCAATGGTATTCGCACACTGGCCGAGCAAAAAGAGTGCTGGCAAGAATTTTGTGATGCCATTGGTGCGCAAACCCTCATCACCTACCCAATGGCTAGGCAAGAACGTGTGCTTAGGGATTGGTTAAGTGAACGAAAACGCCAAACACCGATGCATACCCCACCGCCGACAGTGCAAAGTACCAAAGGGGCAATGGCAAGTTTTCGTGGTGAGTCTGATGGTGGTAACTATCTATCCACTCACGACTTGGATGAGCTCAACATTCCAGCTTGGGCAGAGAAAGCCTTTAAGTTTTCAGCCATCCAAACCGAACCGCAACTGATATGGCAAAAATTCGTGTTGTGGCACAAATCTAAAGCCAATGAACTCATGACCATAGGCAAACTTGAAAGCAAGCTAAGATACTGGCTAACCAACGAGAAAATGAATGAAGAGAGACAAGCAAGAAAAGGGTCCTCAGGATTTAATGGCGCTTCAGGACAAGCTGCGGGAAATGGGAATCGACAAAAGCTTAGCCCATCTGAGCGCTTCCGACAGAACCTCATCCAACAAGGCAAAAAGCCAACCTTCTGAGCCCGCGCTGCCTATCATCGAACAGAGCAACGAGCCTTACGAAGAGACTATTTCAGACTGGTGTAACCATGTGTTTGGCTCGTTTTTAAGCATCTACGAGACCATGTGGGAGCATCAGTATGGCAGCATGCCGAGTGGCAAGTTTGTCACCTTTGCCCAATCTATCGATGACAATGGCCTCAACCGAGTGCTTAAGCACTGCCATGAGCGGATTCAATTAGGCAATGCATGGCCCCCACAAATGGGTGAACTGTGGGTGCTACGAGACTCTTTGACCGCAGAAGAGCTGCTCGATAGCCGTTTGCGTGTCATGACCAGCAAACCTGCCAACCGTGTCGAGAAGTGGCTAGTACAAAACAAAACCTTCGATCTCAAGCAGCTACCTGAGTATCGATTGGATGAGCGATTCAAGAAATACTACCTCGAAGCGCAGCGCCTTGAAGAGCGTGGATTGTTGAAGACAGAAGCATCAGAGCTGATGTTGCCAAGAGAGTCGGTCAAGAACCTTAACGATATCAAGCGTGATGAATACGAGCATAAGCATGGCGCTGGACTGCATCCGAGGATTGAGGCGATTTTGAAAGGGCGAAAAGAATAACGGCGAACGGCGAACGGCGAACGGCGAACGGCGAACGGCGAACGGCGAAAAGATCCTCCTCTAAAGGTGTCTTATCAAATAAAAACGGCCTGTTATTGCGATAACAGGCCGTTTTTTCAATTTAGGTATTTATCGACGCCAATAAGGTTCTGCATCGATACCCATTTCTCGGGTTTGCTCCATGGCGTGGAGGATTGAGCTTTCCTGGCGCAATAACCACTTCTCAAGCTGCTTGTATTCATCATCTTTTAGCTCGTCAAGCAAATTGGCGAGTGGCGCTAAGCGCTGAAGTTCATTAATACCTTGCTCAAGGTCTGCCCACGGCAAGCGAAATTGTTCACGCATGCCTGAGTCGTAGAGCGCAGCAAAACACAGACCAGTATATAAACTGCGGCTCAAGCGGTACTGCTGATCAATGTACTCTTGGCGGTTCAGTTGGCGTTCTGGAGGGAAAGCTTCTAGTAGCTCAGCCCACGTCTTGTCTAACTGTTTGGCCGAGAATGGCACGATATTTTGCGCCATTTTGTCGCGGGCTTTATCGTCCAAAAATGGCTGCCAACCTCTGGATAAGATCCAACGGCTCAAATCAAGCAGCAGCCCCGCATAACGCCCCGATTGGAATAGTGTGAGCATATCTTCGCGCTCAGGTAACTCGGTTTTAGTTTCTGCCAACTGCTCAACTAACCATTTACGCGCATCGAGTTTGCGCAGCACGTGGCCCTTATCGTCCATGAGTTCGTCAAGATAGTCCGCTTGAGCGATCCAACCCAGCTCTTGCTCAAGCCATTTGAGTTCTTGGCGCAGCAGTGCACTGGCTCGGCGCGGTACAATACCGCCAAACACGGTAAGGATCTGGCGAATGAATCGAATCGAGTTCGCTACCTCGTGCAAAGCGGCAAATGAGTCCCGTTCAAAATAGATTTGCTCGTGGTAATGCCAGTGTTCCAACGCATGCTCTAGCGATTGGATAAAGCAGTATTCAGCATTATCGGTCGGTAAGGTGCCGACTAAATCGAGCGCAGCCACTTCATCGCCTTCATAACCTTGAGCCAAACGGTAGCCTCGCGCCGCTTTGCTTAAGTTACCCAAGCGAATACCGCCCTCTTCACATAAGGTTCGAGCGAGATTGAACAATGCGTCGGTTTGGCCTGATTTTAATTCAAGCTCGACTTCGCAAATTGGCGTTTGCTTATCACCAGCGGTGACGACCCCTTGGTCAAAGGCTACTTCCACTTGACTACCATCAGCCATGCTGAGTAACCATTGCTCACGAGTAAAATCGGTAGAAAATAGCGGAATCAATTGGCTTTGCAATGCTTCAACACTGCGTCCTTGAGGCCAAATATCTTGTGGATGAAGCGCTAAATCAGGCGAGTTACTGTTGTGCTCGGCGTTATATTCTGGACGCTGGTGGAGACCTGCGACCACACGGCCGGCAGTTTTGACCGTTTGTACAAACACATCATCAAAGCGGCGGATACGCAGGCCAATATCGGCTTGGCGTAACCAGTTGTCAGGAGTATCGAAGTAGGTGTTGCCAAGTTCTCGGCAGCTGTGCTGAAGCACTTTTTCATCGGCGATTTTTTCAATTAAAGTCTTTGAAAATTCGGGTGAAACAAAAAACTTCAGTTCTATCTCGGTTTCCATAACTCTACCTTTGAGGGATAACTTTCACAGCATATTGCCTAAACCAAGCATCGGCAAGTGAGATTTATCTCAATCAGGGCGCTAAATGTTGCAAATTGTCAGTAAACTAGCGACTACTTTTAGATTAAAGCGGCGCATAATTTTAGATAGATTGCGAAATTCTTTCTAACAGGACAACTGCTTAGCGAAGAACATGCTTATTCCGCACCAATTGATGATCTAAAACAGTTTTATTGGATGGATGATTAGGTTACCATGCGCGACTTTATAGCCATCGTTTAACAAATCGCCGATTGGATTGGTGAGTACGTCTTTTAGGTTATAGTTTTTATTAGGTTGATTAACCATGCCAGTAAATACAATCATGGGGTTATTTGCAAAGTCCCCTATTAAACCTTTGCAGCGTCACGTGGTGTGCGTCAACGAATGTTGCTCACACTTAGTACCATTCTTCGAGGTTTGTGCCCAAGGAGACTGGGATAAAGCGAGCGAAATTCGTGCGCAAATTTCTCACCTAGAGAAAGAAGCGGACGTTCTTAAGCGCGAGATCCGCTTAAAACTGCCACGTGGTCTATTCATGCCTGTCGATCGTAGCGACATGTTGGAGCTACTCACTCAGCAAGACAAACTTGCGAACCTTGCGAAAGATGTCGCAGGTCGCGTAGTGGGTCGTCAGCTGCAAATCCCACAGCCTCTTCAAGAGAACTTCATGGCTTACGTGAAGCGTTGTCTTGATGCTGCCAACCAAGCTCAGCTAGTAATCAATGAACTTGATGAACTGCTTGAGACTGGATTCAAAGGACGAGAAGTTACCCTAGTGGCGGAGATGATCCACCAGCTAGACGTTATCGAAGATGATACCGATTCACTTCAAATCGAACTGCGCCAGCAACTGATGGCCATCGAATCGAAGTACAACCCAATCGATGTCATGTTCTTATACAAAATCCTTGAGTGGGTCGGTGGTATCGCAGATCAAGCGCAGCGCGTTGGTGCTCGTCTTGAACTGATGCTATCTCGCTCTTAAATTTTTAATTTAACCAAGAGTGAATAGCAGCCACATCTGTCTGTCAGCGCTTAGCTATGGCTAACTGCGCTAGCATTCACTCGAATGTTATCCAACAACTTAGGTGTTACGATGGATATCTTAGCTAATTACGGCACGTATATTATTCTGATTGCTGCAATGTTCGGCTTTCTTATGGCAATCGGTATCGGTGCCAATGACGTAGCTAACGCGATGGGAACCTCAGTAGGTTCTAAAGCTCTGACCGTAAAACAAGCGATCATCATTGCGATGATCTTCGAATTTGCTGGCGCATACCTTGCTGGTGGTGAAGTAACTGACACCATTCGTAAAGGCGTTATCGAAACCTCTCTATTTGCCGACAAACCGGATGTACTGGTGTTCGGCATGATGTCTTCCCTATTGGCTGCTGGTACTTGGCTACTGCTTGCCTCTTACATGGGTTGGCCAGTATCGACTACTCACTCAATCATCGGTGCGATCATCGGTTTTGCGTGTGTATCTGTAGGTACTGAAGCTGTGGACTGGGGCTCAGTTCAAGGCATCGTAGGCAGCTGGATCATCACACCTCTTATCTCTGGCCTGTTTGCTTATGCGATTTTTGTCAGTGCGCAGCGCCTAATATTTGATACCGAGAACCCACTATTCAACGCTAAGCGTTTTGTGCCTGTTTACATGTTCATCACCACCATGGTAATTGCATTGGTGACCATCAAGAAAGGTCTAAAACACGTAGGTTTGCACCTTTCAAATGGCGAAGCGTGGATGTGGTCTGCGGGTGTCTCTGGCATCATCATGGTCGGTGGCTACCTGTACATTCAAAAACGTTTCTCTGCGAGCGAAGACGACCATAGCTTTGCGGGTGTTGAAAAAGTATTTAGCGTACTCATGGTTATCACCGCCTGTGCGATGGCATTTGCCCACGGCTCTAACGATGTAGCAAATGCTATTGGCCCACTGTCTGCGGTAGTATCGACAGTTGAGCACATGGGTGAAATCACTGCGAAGAGCTCTATCGCATGGTGGATTCTTCCACTAGGTGGTTTTGGTATCGTGGTTGGTCTAGCAACGCTAGGCCATAAAGTAATGGCAACCGTAGGTACTGGTATTACGGAACTGACACCAAGTCGTGGTTTTGCAGCGCAGCTAGCGACTGCTTGTACCGTGGTATTAGCATCAGGTACTGGCCTACCAATCTCTACCACTCAAACCCTAGTGGGTGCAGTTTTGGGTGTTGGTTTTGCTCGTGGTATCGCAGCGCTTAACATGGGCGTGGTACGCAACATCGTGGCATCTTGGGTGGTCACTCTACCAGCGGGCGCATTGCTGGCAGTGGTATTCTTCTTCGGCCTACAAAGTATGTTTGCTTAATCCAAACTGTTAAATTGATGTCATATTTGACTCAAATGCACAGAAAGGGAGGCTTAGCCTCCCTTCTTTATTGCACCTTCGAATAAAACTCCTTACTATTCCTCACATCTTGGTTCTTCACCTACCGCGAATACAACAAAGGGATATACCGTGAAAAAACTGATTAGCCTAGTGATGGTTGCGCTATTCTTTGCCCCACTTAGCTATGCTCAAGAGCGCTACATTTCTGACAACCTTTTCACTTACATGCATGCGGGCCCGAGCAACAAGTTCCGTATTCTTGGCAGCGTAAACGCTGGTGAGAAAGTCAACCTAGTGGATGCCAACAAAGAGTCTGGCTACAGCCAAGTGATCGATTCAAAAGGCCGTAAAGGTTGGGTTCAAACTAAATTTGTCTCTGCTACCCCAAGCATAGCGATTCGTCTTCCAGCGTTAGAAAAAGAGCTTTCTGAAGTGAAAGAGAAACTGGCTAACGCTAATCAAAATGCTAACCGTGAAAAAGAAGGTCTAGTTGCCTCTCTTGAAGCACGTAACGAGCAAATCAAAGAGCTTGAAAATAATCATAGTGAGATGAATGCTCAGCTTATCGCCTCACAAGAGGAGGTTCGCGAGCTGCGCGCTAAGCTAGACACTCAAAAAGAAGATCTACTGCTGAAATACTTTATGTACGGTGGTGGTGTGGCAGGATTTGGCTTGCTACTGGGTCTGCTACTTCCACATCTAATGCCGCGTAAACGTAAATCTCCTGCGGGTTGGGCGTAAGATTTCGGTAATCGGTAATCGGTAATCGGTAATCGGTAATCGACAAAATACTAAAAATGCCACTCTGGAAATCCAGAGTGGCATTTTTTATTGGTTTACTTCCATTCGTAGAGCGCTGGGATTTCTATTTCTTGCCCCTCGAACTTAACGACGACACTGCGTGGTGTGATGGTGGTGAGTTGCACCAGCGGCGTTATCCACTGCCCTTGATGCACTTCCTTATCGTTTACTTTTACCCAGCGATTGGCTTCTGATGAAACGTACATATGGGTTTGCAGATTCATCGCAGGCAACCGTCCTTGATACTTATCAAGGTTATCTAAAAGTGCGATCACCTCTCCCGATTGCGCTTGAGATTGAGTTGTTGGCAATACTGGTGGTTCAGGCTGCGCCATCAAGCTCTCAACTCGAGAGGCTAATTCCGGTGAAAGCTCGCTTAAATCCAGATCGTCCAAGTCAAAGCTCTGCTCAGCACTAGATGACTCTTGAGGTAACATCTCGGATTGAGTTTGCATCTTAGGTGCAGCATTAGCCGCTACAGCAGTCACTCTTTGCAACGAAAGTTTCTTGGTCACCGTCAAAGGTGCAAGTGGTGCGAGATCCAAAGAAGAAACGGTGGCTAAGTGGCGATAATGTACTTGCGGCTCAACTGACTGTGGTTGGTGCGCCATGTGTTGCCAACTTAGCACCCCAGCAACCGCCAAAGGTGGCAGAAGCGCAATGGCAATACAACTTAGCTTGTTCATTGCTTAGCCCCCGTCAACGTTGGAGCTTGCGAGTTAACGTAGCTATCGAGCACCATCAGTGTCTTGTTGCCAACAATGCCGTCAACATCTAGCCCATGCAGAGTTTGGAATCGCTCAACTTGTTGATGCAACTGGTTGTTAAATACTTGCCCAGTCACACTCGCTTCATTAAGCGCCTGTGCTAGCGCTTGTGCGAAGCGCTCAACCGCTTCACCTCGGTAACCCCGCTTCAACACCTGGTCGATTTCAGTAAACCAAACCATTTGATACTGAGATGGCCAATGCTGCTCTAACCATTGACGAGACAAAGTCACCTGACTATCTCCAATAACAAGCTGTGCATTTTGCGTATCCAAACGGGTCAAAATTGCACTCACCGAGTAGCCCTCTAAACTCAACTCAAACAGCACCGGACGATTATAATCGAGTACGTCCTCTAAACTTCCGAAGAGCTCACTGCAATGAAATCCGCCGACATCAATGGTGTCACACACCGCTTGTTCTGCTGTGGCTTGCATGCCCCATAAGGCAAACACTGTTTGTATGGCGCTTATAGAATCCCACTCTGAGGTCAACGCTTGCGCTATCACCGATTCTAGCACTTGCTGCTCACTCACCACGGTTTCAATCACTTCCACCTGCGGTTCAGTTTGGTAGTGAGTTTCGAGCGCCGTTGGCAGCAATGCGTAGACACCAGCACACAAGCCCAAACCGACCAACGCACTTATCAGTTTTGGGGAACGAAGTGGATTAAAAGAGATAGCAGACTGGCGATTAGGCACGTACTGAAATTCCAACACCTCTTCACATGCCTTATCCATTAGCTTAGGACCAACGTCTTTCAGCCCTTGTTGATACGCCATTTGCAAAGCACGGTCACAAATCAAATTGATAAGCCGCGGCACCCCTTGACTGGCTTTAGCAACCTTACGGCAGGCGCTATCAGAAATCAGACCGACCTTGCCACCTGCGGTATTAATGCGAAATGAAATATAAGCCAATGTTTCTGCTGGAGTAAACGGTAATAAGTGATAGCGCCCGGTAATACGTTGGGCAAGCTGCCTTAACTGAGGGGTTTGTAATTTCGCTTGTAACTCAGGCTGCCCGACGAGTACTACTTTAAGCAGTTTTTGTTCATCACTTTCAAGGTTGGTCAGCAATCTAAGCTGCTCTAACACCGTCACTGATAGGTGCTGCGCTTCATCAATGATCACTAGTACTTGATGCCCACAGCTATGGCGCTGTTTCAAAAATTGATGAATGGCTTTAGACAGCACTTTTAAAGAAGCCTGTTCTGGGTAGCTCAGACCAAATTCATCACAGATAGCTTCGAGAAGGTCTGTCTCAGAATAAGTAGGATTGAGCAGCATCGCCGTCTCGATTGATTGATCATCACTCAAATCACTCAGCAAAGATTTGGAAACCAAGGTTTTCCCTGTACCAACTTCGCCTGTGAGCATAGCCAACCCGCCGCCCGTAGATAGACCTGCGGTCAGTTGAGTGATCGCCTCTTTGTGGCGCTGGCTTTGAAACAGAAATTTTCTATTCGGTACGATAGAAAATGGCTCTTCATTGAAGCCAAAAAAATCCTTATACATTAACTGCTCTCTTCGCTAAGATTCTGGCAAATTACCACCGCAAGAAGGAAAGTAAAGTGTCTCAACCAAATATGCCGCAAAACGGGCAAACCTACCTCGTTGGAGGTGCGGTACGTGACAAGCTTCTCGGTCTTAAGGTACACGACAAAGATTTTGTCGTAGTCGGCAGCACGCCAGAGCAAATGCTGGCGCAAGGCTTCCAAGCGGTGGGTAAAGACTTTCCTGTTTTTCTGCACCCAAAAACACACCAAGAGTTTGCGCTGGCAAGAACCGAGCGTAAGTCTGGCCACGGCTATACCGGTTTTGAATGCCATTTTTCCCAAGATGTCACCTTAGAAGAAGACTTGATCCGCCGAGACCTCACCATTAATGCTATAGCAGAGTCTGAATCAGGCGAATTAATTGATCCTTATGGCGGGCAGAAAGATCTTGAGTGTCGCACCTTACGCCACGTATCCGATGCTTTCATTGAAGATCCGCTGCGAGTGCTGCGAGTGGCACGTTTCGCCGCTAAATTGGCTCCGCTCGGATTTACCATTGCCGACGAAACACTCGAACTGATGCGTCAAATCGCCCACAGCGGTGAGCTGGACCATCTGACTCCAGAACGTGTTTGGCAAGAATGGTATAAATCCTTAGTAACCGACAGTCCACACACCTTTCTTCAAGTGCTAAGAGATTGCGACGCTCTCAAAGTAGTATTGCCTGAGTTTGATCAACTGTTTGGTGTGCCTCAGCCAGAGATTTGGCACCCTGAAATCGACACAGGTATCCATACTCTTATGGTGGCGGAACAAGCCGCATTGATGACTAGCGATCCCGTGATCCGTTTTTGCGCCCAAGTGCATGACCTTGGCAAAGGCATCACCCCCAAAGAAGAATGGCCAAGCCATAAAATGCACGGTCACACAGGCCAGCGATTGATCAAAGCCTTGTGCGAGCGCATTCGGGTCCCTAATGACTTTCGAGATGCAGCGGTGATGGTTTGCGCCGAGCACACCAATGTACACCGAGCCGATGAGCTTAAGCCAACCACGTTTGTTAAGGTCTTCAATCGTATTGATGTGTGGCGTAAACCTGTACGCTTTGAACAGCTAATGCAATCGTGCTGCGCTGATCACCGTGGTCGTACCGGGTTTGAAGGTACTCATTATCCTCAGCAAGTCCTGTTCGAAACGGCCTATGCAGCAGCAAGCCAAGTAGAAGTGAAGGCGGTAGTGGCTGATGGCTTTAAAGGCCCAGCGATTCGTGAAGAGCTAGATAAAAGAAGAGCCGCAGCAATTGCTACGGCTCTAAACAGATAACCGATTTGGGTTGATGACGGTTTACGCCATCATCAGCCATGCAAATAGACCAAAACCTAGAATCAGGCGATAAATCACAAACGGTAGCATACCCATGCGTGAAATAAGCTTTAGGAAGTAATGGATACAGATATAAGCGCTGACGAACGACGTCGCCACACCTGCCATTAATACGCCTAAATCAACCGCTTCACCGCTAGTCACCAATTTAAGTCCTAGGTAGCCACCCGCCAACGTGATGATAGGGATCGACATCAAGAATGAAAAACGTGCCGCCGCTTCACGGGTAAAGCCAAGATAAAGCGCTGCGGTAATCGTTGCGCCTGAACGAGATGTACCCGGGATCATTGCCAGTGCTTGTGCGATGCCAACAAACAGGGCTTTCTTGGTGTCCATTTTATATTCATCATCTTTTAGCGGCGACTTAACGTCAACCCACCATAGCAGCAGAGCAAATACCACGGTTGTGGTGGCTATCACCCATGGGCTACGCAAATACAGCTCTATGATGTCTTTCATGAACAGACCAAACAAACAGGCAGGAATCGTGGCGAGTACGATCATCCATGCCAATTTAGCTTCTTTACTGCGATCGCCTTTAAACATAGAGCCAAACAGCGCTGCAAATAAAGTGATCACTTCTTGACGGAAGTAGATCACCACCGCCATCAGGGTCCCGACATGCACGGCAACGTCAAACGCTAGCCCCTGATCGTCCCAACCCAAAATGGCCGACGGCAAGATAAGGTGAGCAGAACTAGAAATGGGAAGAAACTCTGTCAAACCTTGGATCAAGGCCAGCATAAAGGCTTCAAAATAACTCATGGTTAGAATTCACTATCAGAAAGTTGAAGATCCACTGGGGTCAGTGAATCGTAATCGAGCAGCTGATGGATCTCGCGCACCGAGCGACCATCGGCTGGGATAATAAGATCAGGGCAAAGCTCAAACAGCGGCTGAACGACAAAAGGGTATTTGAACACATCGTCTCTAGGCAATTGAGGCTTGCTCTCTCGCACCACATCGTCATACAGCAAAATATCGAGATCGAGCGTGCGATCTTGTAGTGACTGCGCATCTAGCGTACGTCCCCACTTATATTCAATTTGCTTGAGCGTTGTGGCAAGCTCATTAAGCGACAATGACGTTTTCATCTCAACCACAAGATTGTAAAAATCTTTGCTATCAAAGCCTAACGAAGGGCACTCATAGGTGGTTGACACTTTTAGCTCAGTTCCAATGAGCCCAAGCTCTTCAATACCCGCTAGCACATGTTTACGCCGCTCAATATTGGACCCTACGCCAATATAGGTGGTGCTCATCGAGTTCCTCGCTCAATCACAACACCGACACTGCGAGCCTGTGCAACCGCGCCCGGCTTCGCTAAGCGGATCTTCACCCAAGGCACTTGAAACTGTTGCTGGATGATCTGTGCTACTTCTTCAGCCACTCGCTCCACCAACAGGAATCGGCCTTGTTCGATATGGTTTAACACCGCTTCACTCACTTTTGAGTAATCTAGCGCATCAACTACGTCATCACTTTGACCAGCAGGACGATTGTCATGAGCCATTTCAATGTCCAGAACAAGTTTTTGTTTGATTTCTTGTTCCCAGTCATACACACCAATGGTGGTGATAACTTCAAGTTGTTCGATAAAAACAGTATCTAGCGCCATTTTTAATCCCTAGTTAACAGATTGACAGGTCGGATACCCATTTTGGGCAAAAACCCGTAAAATATACCAGAATTTCATTAAATTATACCAATGCCCATCAGCTTCTCTTTTTGCAGTGTGCAAACTAGCGAGTCGATAGAGGGATTGGGATACATATATTTAGCTTTAGGGAAAGCCATGTCTGCGATTGCGCTAATCATGATCGTTGCCGCCTATCTGTTAGGCTCGATTTCGAGTGCAGTATTGATCTGTCGGCTGTTTGGCTTAGAAGACCCACGTAACACAGGCTCGAAAAACCCTGGTGCGACCAATGTGCTGCGCAGTGGTTCTAAACTTGCTGCCGCTTTAGTGCTTTTCTTCGATATGCTCAAAGGCACCATTCCGGTATGGCTAAGCTGGTACCTTAAAGTGGATGAAGTGCTGCTTGGGTTGATCGCCATCGCTGCTTGTTTGGGTCACATGTATCCGCTCTTTTTCCACTTTAAAGGCGGCAAAGGCGTTGCGACAGCGATTGGCGCTATGGCACCCATGGGACTTGATCTAACTGGAATGCTGATGGGGTGTTGGCTGTTAGTGGTCGGCATTACCCGTTACTCATCTTTTGCAGCGATTGCGACATCACTGGTTGCTCCACTGTTTACTTGGTGGGTGAGACCAGAATTTACTTTACCCGTCTCCATGCTGTGCTGCTTAATCATCTTGCGTCATCACCAAAACATCCGCAGGCTTTTCGAAGGCACCGAGCCTAAAGTGGGTAAAAAAGTATGATCAAAAAAGCGAAGCCTAGGCTTCGCTTTTTAGTTCTAATAGCCAATCTTTTAAGCGTAAACTTTGGCGAGAAAGCCAGTCAACATATCGGTCACAAACTGCGGATTTTCTAGATTGGCAATATGGCCCGCATTGGGTACTACCACCAACTCACTGCCAGTGATCGCATCATTCATCAAATACGACTCGAACACTGGTCGAGGTTTGTCTTGTTGACCTACGGCAATCAATACTGGCAAAGCAAAGTTTTCCAGTGCTTCAAACTGATCTCGGCGGCCAAACACCATTCGACCTACTTGAGCCACATCTTTCGCCGCTTGACCTTCTAGTGCACTTAAATAAGCGGCAAAATTCTGCTTGAGCTCTTCTGCTGGAGCATCAGAGAAGAACAACGGAACAATCGCTTCCACCAGTGGGGCGGGCACTTGGGCTTTTTCACCAATGGTGTTTAGCATCGAGAAGTATTTAGCATGAGTCACTTCGGGCTCTAACCCAACAAAGGTATCCATCAGTACCAATGACTTAACTCGAGCTGGTGCAAGTGAAGTGAGTTCTGCCCCCCACATACCACCAACTGAGAGTCCAACAATCGAAAATTGCTCCACGTCTAAGTGATCCATCAGCGCCAATAGATCGGCTGCATAGTCACTTAAGGTTCGCGTTTGTGTTGGCAGTGATTGCGACTCACCGTGAGCCCAAAGATCAGGCACAATGCAACGATAAGATTTGCTTAATTCCGCCACTTGCGGTTGCCACATGTGGCTGTCCCATAAGTAGCTGTGACCAAACAGAATCACAGGGCCTTGGCCGACATCTTGATAATGCATCGTCTGCCCATGGCGAGTAAAACTAGGCATAAACATTCCTTATTTGAACGAATTGACGAGATAAAAAAACAGCGCATCATCGTGATGCGCTGCCCTTTATATCTCAAAATAGAAACTTATTTAAGAGGCTCTAGCTGATCGATAGGCCAACGAGGGCGAGCTTCAACAGACAAATCCGCCACCTCTTGGTTCTTAAGGCGTTGCATGCCCGCATAAGCAATCATAGCGCCGTTATCAGTACAGAACTCGGTGCGAGGATAATAGACTTCGCCACCAATCTTGTTCATTAGCGCTTCTAAATCGGCACGCAGCTGCTTGTTAGCACTCACGCCACCAGCGATTACCACGCGCTTCATGCCCGTTTGCTCTAGCGCTCGTTTACACTTAATCACCAGTGTGGCACAAACCGCTTCTTGGAAGGCATATGCGATATCAGCGCGGGTCTGATCGTCATCACCATTCGCTGCAATAGTGTTGGCAGCAAACGTTTTAAGGCCGGAGAAACTCATGTCCAGTCCCGGACGATCTGTCATCGGGCGTGGAAACTTAAAGCGACCTGGGGTGCCGTTTTCCGCCAGACGAGACAGCAATGGACCACCAGGGTAATCCAGCCCCATCAGCTTAGCCGTTTTATCAAACGCCTCTCCTGCTGCATCATCAATTGATTCGCCAAGGATCTGATATTCACCAATGCCTTTCACTTCCACGATCATGGTGTGACCACCAGATACCAGTAGTGCGACAAATGGGAACGGCGGTGGATTATCTTCCAGCATAGGCGCAAGCAGATGCCCTTCCATGTGATGTACAGGTACTGCCGCCACATCCCAAGCATACGCTAGGCTACGACCAATGGTCGCGCCAACCAATAATGCGCCAACCAGACCCGGACCTGCGGTGTAGGCTATGCCATCCAGCTCTTGTGGCGTTACGTTCGCTTCAGCCATCGCCGCTTTAATCAAAGGAATGGTCTTCTTTACATGGTCACGTGACGCCAACTCTGGCACTACGCCGCCGTAGTCGGCGTGCAGTTTTACTTGACTATACAGCTGATGGGACAATAGCCCCTGCTCATCATCATAGATGGCGATACCCGTCTCATCACAAGAGGTTTCAATACCTAAAATGCGCATTACGTTCTCGGTCTGATTCAAAATTGGCGTCAGTTTACCGTTTAGAAAAAAAATTAACCAGTTCTGACTGGGAAAATGCTTTACAAAGGGGTTGTGATCGGATTAAAATTCCGCACCATTTTTGATCAAGCTGGCTAAACACCGTTCACCATGTGAACGAGATGTCGGGAGTCAGCATTAACGAATAACCCCTGAGGTGAAAGGCATATGCCAGTAGTTAAAGTACGTGAAAACGAACCGTTCGACGTAGCTCTACGTCGTTTCAAGCGCTCTTGCGAAAAAGCAGGTATCCTTTCTGAAGTGCGTCGTCGTGAGCACTACGAGAAACCAACTACCGTTCGCAAACGCGCTAAAGCAGCTGCTCAAAAGCGTCACGCTAAGAAGCTAGCTCGCGAAAACGCACGTCGCGTTCGCCTGTACTAATCACTAAACCCTAAAAGGAATTTAGTGATGGCTCTAATTGATAAACTCAAAGAAGAGCAAAAATTAGCGATGAAAGCCAAGGACAAACCGCGCCTTGGCACTATTCGTTTAGCTCTTTCAGCAATCAAGCAACGTGAAGTTGACGAACAGATCACTCTGGGCGAAGACGACATCATTGCCGTGCTGACTAAAATGGTTAAACAACGTCGCGACTCTGTAGCTCAATACGAATCAGCAGGTCGTCAAGACCTAGCCGACGTGGAAAAAGCAGAAATCGCTGTGCTTGAGGATTTTATGCCTCAACCGCTTACTGATGAAGAAGTAACTGCGCTTATTGAAGCGGCAATTGCTGAATCTGGTGCTGCGGGCATGCAAGACATGGGCAAAGTGATGGGCGTTTTGAAGCCACAAATTCAAGGGCGTGCAGATATGGGTAAAGTGAGCGGTTTAGTTCGTTCTAAACTGGCTTAATTACCCAACCCAAATTGCAGCAAGCCGTGCTATCCTCTGGAATGCGCGGCTTGTTTGTATCTGACGCCAAAAAATTTCAATATCAGTAACAGATTTGTCCTACACGATAAGTCTTTAGTGCTATTGGCATTATACTCTCTTCCCTACTCTCGTAACTGCAACAGGAACTATGGCTGGAATCATTCCCCGCTCATTTATCGACGACATGCTCGCACGATTAGATATCGTCGACATTATCGATGCTCGTGTAAAGCTGAAGAAAAAAGGCAAAAACTACAGCGCTTGTTGCCCGTTCCACAACGAGAAGACCCCATCATTTTCAGTCAGCCAAGAAAAGCAGTTCTACCACTGTTTTGGTTGTGGTGCCCACGGCAATGCCATTGACTTCATGATGGAGTATGAGCGTCTAGAGTTTGTTGAAGCGATTGAAGAGCTAGCCTCATTCCTTGGTTTAGACGTACCTCGTGAGCAGAGCAACCGCGGTAACGGTAGCTTTAGTAATGCGCCAAGGGCCAATACCGAACAAAAGCGTAACCTCTATGACATGATGGGTGGCATCGCTAACTTTTACCAAGGTCAGCTAAAACAGTCGGCTGGCAAACAAGCGGTAGAATATCTCAAGCAGCGTGGTCTCTCTGGAGAAATCGCCCAAAAATTTGGTATTGGTTTTGTCCCTGATGAGTGGGACCTAATTCGCAAAAACTTTGGTCAATCAGAATCAGCACAAGAGATGCTCGTCAGTGGCGGCATGCTGATTGAAAATGACAAAGGCAACCGTTACGACCGCTTCCGTGGCCGTGTGATGTTCCCGATCCGAGATCGCCGTGGCCGCACTATCGGTTTTGGTGGTCGAGTCTTAGGTGATGGCACACCAAAGTATCTTAACTCACCAGAAACCCCTATTTTCCATAAAGGCAAAGAGCTTTATGGTCTGTATGAAGTGATGCAGGCCCATCGAGAGCCGCCTCAAGTTCTGGTGGTAGAAGGCTATATGGATGTAGTGGCACTGGCGCAATACGGGGTGGATTACTCAGTAGCATCGCTAGGCACTTCCACCACAGGCGATCACCTGCAACTGCTATTTCGCCAAACCAACACTGTGGTGTGTTGCTACGATGGTGACCGAGCTGGTCGAGATGCTGCGTGGCGAGCAATGGAAAATGCGCTGGGCTATCTTAAAGATGGCAACACGTTAAAGTTCATGTTCTTGCCCGATGGTGAAGACCCGGATACCTATATTCGTAAGTACGGTAAAGAAGCCTTTGAAGAACAAGTGACGCAAGCGACACCACTGTCTGAATTCATGTTCAATGGCTTACTGGCTCAAGTAGACACTGGCAACGAAGAAGGTAAGGCGAAACTCGCATCTTTGGCAGCACCTCTCATTAATAAAGTGCCAACCAGCTCATTGCGACTACAATTACGAAAGTTACTCGGGCAACGAATCGGTATCTTTGATGAATCAATGCTGCAAAGCCTTATTTCCAAGGAAGCCAAAGTAGAAAAAGCGCCTCAGCCACATAAAGCGATGAAAAAGACCCCTATGCGCGTCGTCATTGCTCTACTGTTGCAACAGCCAAAATTTGCCGAGTTAGTACCTGATCTCGTTAGCGTGGCACATATTCCACTGCCGGGACTAAGTTTGTTTATCGAAGTACTTGATAAGTGCCGAAGCAATCCCAATATAACCACAGGTCTGTTGCTAGAACAGTGGCGACAGACCCAGAATGCAGGCATGCTGTCACGCCTTGCTGGCTGGGACATCCCAGCCCCAGAAGAAGACAGCTTGGAAGAGATATTCCTCGACTCATTGGACAACATACTTTCTCAATGTGTTGAAAAACAAATAGAATCGCTACTCGCGAAACATAGAAGCAGCGGCTTAACTGCCGAAGAGAAAAGGGAATTACAAGCCCTAATGCTGGAGCTAAAAGCGTAAGAGCAATCACAAATTGTCGAGATTCTACGCAAAGTACACATAGTCAGCATAAAATTAATTTGTTAAAATTGGCGGTTTGCATTTCGCAAAACTACATTCATCACCAGACCTGAAGTTGGATATCGTCTATGGATCAAAATCCGCAGTCACAGCTAAAGCTACTTGTCGCAAAAGGCAAAGAGCAAGGCTATCTGACATACGCCGAAGTTAATGACCACCTACCACAAGAAATCGTTGATTCTGAACAGGTAGAAGACATCATTCAGATGATCAACGACATGGGTATCCAAGTTGTTGAAACAGCGCCCGACGCTGACGACCTAATGATGAGCGAAGCAGTAGCGGACGAAGACGCTGCTGAAGCTGCGGCGGCTGCGCTTTCAAGCGTAGAAAGTGAAATCGGCCGTACAACCGACCCAGTACGTATGTACATGCGTGAAATGGGTACTGTTGAACTACTGACACGTGAAGGCGAAATCGACATCGCTAAACGTATCGAAGATGGTATTAACCAAGTTCAACTATCGGTAGCTGAATACCCTGGCACTATCTCTTACATCCTTGAGCAGTTCGATAAAGTTCAAGCGGAAGAGCTACGCCTAACCGACCTGATCTCAGGCTTTGTTGACCCAGACGCAGAAGAGACCGCAGCTCCAACAGCAACGCACATCGGTTCAGAGCTTTCTGAAACTGAACTT